>JALYQJ010000565.1 GCA_030855875.1 Acidobacteriota bacterium | reverse complement strand
ATTGAAAATTTTCTCATTTAATTTTTGTTGATAAGTTCGTGAATATTTTTTAGTTTGAATAAAAGTTTTTCCAATTTTTCCAAGGGTAATTGATTTGGACCATCGGAAGGCGCGTTTTTCGGGTCGTCGTGAACTTCCAGAAAAACCGCGTCCACTCCGCAAGCGACACCGGCGCGGGCGTAGTTTTCGATGTATTCGGATTGCCCGCCCGTTGCCTTGCCGAGTCCGCCGGGAAGCTGAAGCGAATGCGTAACGTCGAAAACGACCGGCACGCCGAAACTTCTCATAATCGGAAAACTTCTCAAATCCACAACCAGATTGTTGTAACCAAAACTCGCGCCGCGTTCGGTCAAAAGTAATTTTTCGCAACCCGCGCTTTGCATTTTTTCGACGATATTTCTAGCGTCCCAAGGCGACAGAAACTGTCCTTTTTTGACATTAACGGCTTTCCCGGATTTTGCCGATTCGACTAATAGATCGGTTTGACGACAGAGAAACGCGGGTATTTGAATAATATCAGCAACTTCCGCAACTTTTTCGACCTGCCAACTTTCGTGAACATCCGTAATAACGGGAACGCCGATTTCAGCTTTAACCCGCGCCAAAACTTCCAACCCGAATTCCATTCCGCCGCCGCGAAAACTTTCAATCGAACTGCGATTCGCTTTATCAAAAGAAGATTTATAAACGAAATCAACGCCGACCGTTTTGCAAATATCTTTTATTTCCTGCGCCATAAAAAGTCCGTGCTGCGCTGATTCAACAACGCATGGACCCAAAATAAAAGCCAAATGCCCGTCGCCGAAAGTTACATTTCCCACTTTGAAGGTTTTAATTTGATTCATTGCTAAATAATTAACAGGATAAACAGGAAAAAATTATAATTCAAATCCTGTCCATCCTGTTTAATTTTAGTGATTAAATTATTTTATACCGAATTCAAATTTACCAACAAAACTTTTCCAAACCACTTTCGCATATTAACTATTTCTTGGTGCTTTTTTGGATTTCCATAATGTCGGCAATTGATTTGAGTAATTTTTGTTTAAGCGTTTGCGATTGATCTGCATCAGCGGCGTGAATTCCGAGCAAAACGTGAACGACTTTAATCGTTGATAGAACTGTCTGGTCAACATCTTTTGTTGAATACCACGGATTTATCGCCACGCGAACTCTGCCATTTGCGTCGCGCCACGCTTCGACGTTTTCCGCGTCAATCGCCCGTGCGACAAGTTCCGTGTCGGTTCCTTCGGGTAATTTCAAAATCATCGAACAGCGTTTGTCATCCGTCGAAAACGTGCTTTCAACGCCAACCGTTTCGAGCAGACCGCCGCTCACATCTTTCGCAATTGATTCGAGAACCGCGAGCGTTGCTTTCATTAAATTCTGCTGTTTTTGCGGCACACCAGAACCTTTGGGAACTGACAAAGCCTTTTCCCGCAAATCACTCCAAACTGATGGAATCCGCCACGCTTCTAACTTTATCCCCCGCACGGGAGGACCGCCTTCAACAGCAAGTTCTCAGAAATTTTCCCAACGTCCGCTCCAACGACTCATAATCTAATCAATCTCCTCTGAAATAAAACCGGACATTTTTAAAAAAAAGTCCGGTTCGGAAAGTTGCAATCCAATTTTTAACTTTAATCTTCACCCGCAATCGCCGCGCGTTCGGGCATTTCGATTTGCTTATCGCTCGTAACATCGTCTTTTAGGTTTTCGCTGTTCAGACGATTTTCGTGCGCGGCTTTGACGAATGAAACGAAAAGCGGATGCGCCTTGAGCGGTTTCGACTTGTATTCCGGGTGAAATTGACAGGCGACGAAAAACGGGTGTTTCGTGCGCGGCAGTTCGATCATCTCGACAAATTTTCCGTCGGGAGAAATTCCGCTGATAACCAGACCGTTTTGTTCTAAAACCTGCCGGAATTCAGGATTAAATTCGTAGCGGTGGCGGTGGCGTTCGGAGATTTCCGGCGCATTGTTGTAAATTTCCCGCGCCAAACTTCCCTCTTTTAATTCGCATTGCCACGCGCCCAAACGCATCGTGCCGCCGAGTTTTTCCACGTCAACCAAATCGCGTAACTTGAAAATCACGGGAAACGGCGTGTCTTTTGAAAATTCCGTCGAATCGGCATCGCGCAAACCTGCGACGCTGCGGGCGAATTCGATGCAAGCCGTCTGCATTCCGAGACAAATCCCGAAATACGGCGTGTTTGATTTTCTGGCGTATTTTATCGCCCGCAGCATTCCCGAAATACCGCGTTTGCCGAAACCGCCGGGAACGAGAATCGCGTCGAAATCCTGTAAGCGGCTTTCATAATTTTCATCGTCAATCAAACTTTCCGACTCGATCCAACTAACATTGACGCGCAAATCGTTCGCCACGCCCGCGTGCGTCAGAGCTTCGCGCAGAGATTTGTAACTGTCTTCGAGTTCGACGTATTTGCCGACAATCGCAATCGAAACCGCACCTTCGGACGGCTCTTTGATTTTGGCGACGAGTTCGCGCCAACGCTTTAAATCGGCATTGGGAAATTGTTCCTGCAAATCGAGCGAATCAACAATCAGCGAATCCAAACCTTGCTCGTGAAAGGCGAGCGGAACTTCGTAAATAGTTTTCACGTCCTGCGCCGAAATGACGGCGTTTTCCTGAACATTGCAGAAAAGCGCAATCTTTTTTCTCAACTCCAAAGACAGAGGTTTTTCCGAACGGCACAAAAGAATGTCGGCGGAAATTCCGATTTCGCGCAATTCCCTGACCGAATGCTGTGTCGGTTTGGTTTTCAATTCACCGGCGGCGGCAATATACGGCACGAGCGTGACGTGAACATAAAGCGCGTTGCCGCGACCTTCTTCGTTGCCGAGCTGCCGAATCGCTTCCATAAACGGCA
>JALYQJ010000559.1 GCA_030855875.1 Acidobacteriota bacterium | reverse complement strand
GAGCAAAGCCGCCTGCGCTCCCTGCCGCCGACCTTCGGGAACGGTGCTTGCGCCCGCGAGCAGTGCTGCGCCGTCATAGATAAACAACGCTCCGGCGGCAATCGGCTGATTTTCGATTTCGGCGAGGAACGATTTCGCGCCCGCGCATCTCGCGCCGATTTCTCCGAATTCTTTCATAAAATCGAAATGCTCCGGCATCTCCGTCACCCAACCGGCGGCGGAAGTCCGCGCCCAAAGTTTTTCTTCACCAACTTCGATAATGCGCGTTTTAATATTGGTATTAATCGGTAAATCGAATTGATAATCACGCTCTAATTCCCGAAACATCACGCTCGTATATTCGAGCGGCTGATAACCGCGCTCGTTCAAAAGCGCAAACAGCGAAGCGTCTGCCAACGGCGAAACTTCGTGCAGAACCGGCGCGTTTCGATCTTTGAAAAAAGCCTCGATTTCGTTCAAATCGGCGTTTGTTACTTCGTCGAAAACGCCGAGTCCGAAAGTCTGCGTGAGCGGCGATTCAATGCCGTCAAACATCGCAAACGCGCCCGCCGCTTCCATCCAATCCGCGCCGCTTTTGGGAAACATCTTCGCCCGTGCTTTTACAAAATCAACATTACTGCGCGCTTCGGTGCGTTCGAGTTTCCGCGCTAAAGTTTTATCCGAATAAATCATTATTTTACCGTCCATTGTTAAAAAGAAAATCGCTCAAAAATATGCTCCGGCAAGTATCGCGCAAAATCCGGCGCGAAAGTTTGATTATTAAATATAACTCTAACTTCCGCTGTTAAAAAGAAGCCGTAAAAATCGTTTCCATACATATCTTTGTGTGCTATATTCGGCTTGAAAATAGTTATGGAAAATGATTTGTTAAAAAGAATCACGCTTAACCCGAATGTTTGTTTCGGCAAACCGACCATCCGCAATATGCGCTATCCCGTCGAGATGATTTTAGATTTGCTCGCGGCGGGATGACGTTTGAAGAACTTCTTGAAGATTATCCCGACTTGGAACGCGAAGATTTTCAAGCCTGTCTTTTGTTCGCGGGAAAGTTAATGAAAGTTAATTCGATTAACCAGGTTATTGCCGCGTAATGAAATTTCTGATTGACGCACTATTGCCGTATCGCTTGAAACTCCGGCTCATCGAAAACGATTTCGATACGATTCACACCGACGATTTGCCCGAACGGAACTTGATCGCAGATTTAACAATCGCCGACTTTGCCCAATTCATTTAAATTTTCAGCGTGTCGAGATTTAAGACGTTCACGAAATTATCAATCGTTTGAAAATCTTTCCAATTTTCGGTCAATAAATCGGCGTTGAGATATTTGGCAGTTGCCAAAATTATCGCGTCGGGCAATTTTATCTTTTTGACTTTGTTTTTGCGATAGATTATCGCTTGGTCGGCGATAGCGCGGTTGACTTCAACGATTTCCAGATTTGCAAAAAGTTCGTCTGTCAAATCCTTTTCGTCCCGGTTTTGAAAGTCATAGGCGTAAACTTCCATATAAGTTACGATTGAAATGTAAAACTCATCGTAAAGCGACAAAAGTTTTTCCGTGTCAATCTGCTGTTTGGAAGCAAGGATAATCAGATTGCTGTCTAAAGCCGATTTATTCCCATTCATCGCGCAGATTCCTTTGCCATTCGCTCACATTTTCAATACCGCGAAACATTTCCACGCCGCGCATCTTGCCGAAAACCGCCCGCAGGTTTTCTTTCTTTGACGCTTTCGCCTCTTTCGGCTCTTCGTCCAGAATCGTCACCAACGCCCGACGGCTTTTCTTCAAATGAACTTCCGTCAGCAATCTAATCTTGCCCGTTTCGTCAACTATCGCTTCGAGTGTTTGAATCATACACGAATTTTAACACAGGAAATTTAAGATTTCAGCTATTACTGATAAACGGCGCGGCTAAGTTTTCAGGCGGTAGTGCAAACGCGTCCAGGCGCATTCAATCCGCTTCGCCAAATTTCCGACGGAAAAATCATTGATTTATTATCCTTATTCCAATGTTTTGGAGAATTGTAAAAGGCGTTCTCATAAATATCTTTGTATGATATATTCTGCTTAAGAAAGGTTATGGAAAACGATTTGTTAAAAAGAATCACGATTGACCCGAATATGTGTCACGGCAAGCCCGTTATTCGCGGAATGCGTTACCCGGTCGTCAACCTTCTCGAACTGATGTCTTCGGGAATGACCAACGCGGAAATTTTAGCCGATTACGAAGATTTGGAAGAAGCCGATTTGCAAGCCTGTCTGCTTTTTGCTGTAGAGTTAACAAAAGGTAATTCAACCTCTATCAAAACTAA
>JALYQJ010000535.1 GCA_030855875.1 Acidobacteriota bacterium | reverse complement strand
AGCAGACTTTCCAAAACTTTTTCTTTGTTTTGATGCTGAATCGCGGGATTGCGAAATGCAGTTTGCAGATCGCCGTTGGCATTCATCATTTCCTGCCAGGTTTTAAGTTCCGTCTGCACGACATTCGTTTCGCCCGATTTCAAAACGACATCGGCAAGCGCGGAGGCGTAGCGGCGGGCGACTGTTTCTGCACTCATTTAGCTCAAACCTCCGATTGATTGAATATTAGACCGAACAAGCTGCGCGTCGTTTTGCGCGTTGATTTTACCTTTGATTTTTTCTTCGGCAAGGCGAATGCTTTCTTCGGCAGAAAAGCGTCGCAGTTCGGCGCGTGCCTGTTGCGAAAGACGAGCCGTTTCGCCTTCCGATTGTCGGCGCAGACGATTAACGTCGTCTTCGGTCTGCGACAAAATGCGCGTTTTTTCCGCTTCGGATTCAAGTCGCGCTTTTTCTAAAATTTGGGTTTGTTCGCTTTCCAGTGCGGCGAGTTTTGCTTCGGTCGAGGTCAATTGCGCTAACGCCGACTGTTTTTCTTCTTCAGCGCGAATGAGTTCGGCGCGAATTGTTTCGCGTTTCGCTTTAAAGGCATCGCTCAAAGGTTTTTTCAGAAGATAAACCAATACCGCGACGAAAATTGCGAGATTGATAAATTTCCACGCTTCAAAACCCGGATAATTCAAATACGGATCAGCGGTTTTGTGCCACCACGCGCCAAAACCTTCGCCGCTTTCCGCACCGGCGGCAGCAAAAATAAAAATAAAATTATAAATAAAAGCTAACATAAAAAATGAATTAAAAATGCAAAATTATTGTTGATTGTTAATTTTGCATTTTTAATTAACTAGGCTCTCAAAATATTTGAACTGATTTTTTCCGCTAATTTATCGGCTTCCGCCGCGATAGCCACCCGCGCTTCGTTTTTTTGTGTCTGTAGTTGTGCGCTTTCCTGTTCAAATTTTTGCGCGACTTCCGATTTTACTTCGCTGAGTTTGGCTTCTCTTTGTAAAAGAGCGGCGGCGCGTTCCGCTTCGATGGTTTCGTAGCCGCGCGTTCGGGCTTCCGTCATTGCTTGATTATATTTGGTTTGTTTTTCGCCGACCTGCTGCAAAATGCTTTCGGCTTCACCGAAACGTCCGCCTTTGTTTTTCTCGCGCGATTCGACGACGCGGTTAATCGGGCGAAAAAACGTTCGGTTTAAAATCCAAATCATCAAAAGGATAAGCGCGATGTGGATAAAAATTGTACCGTCGGGAACTAACTGCACCTCGGCAAAGGCTAGAAAAAACATATTTTCGTTAATAAACTTTTATGATAAATTACTCGCTCAAAAAGCGCGAAAAAACGCTCTGTTTTCAAAAGAGATAAGAATATCACGCTGAATTTTAACGGTCAAGCAAGGCTTCTATTATCAAAATCCGCCTGTAAATCGTAAAATTAACCGTTCATTCCCTTAATCATCGAAAATTACGTTTAGTTTCGGTTAAGTCTATATTTGTGTTAAAGTTTCCTAAAATTTTCACGTATGATTTCCCGCAAAACCAAAACACGCGCACCGCGCAACCGGACGATTGATTTGAGCAAAGCGGAAACTGAAATCTACCGCGAGCGTTTGATTTTCCCCGGCAAGCAGACCGACTTGTCTGATATTCGCAATAAAATAATTTGCGGCGACGCTTTTCAAACATTAAAACAACTGCCCGAAAAAAGTTTCGATTTACTTTTTGCCGATCCGCCGTATAATCTGACGAAAAATTTCGGCGAAAATTCGTTCCGGCAAACTTCGCTCGAAGAATACGAAATCTGGCTCGAATCGTGGCTCAAAGCCTGCGTTAGACTGCTGAAAAACACGGCTTCGATTTATATTTGCGGCGATTGGCGTTCGGCTTCGGCGATTCAGCGCGTCGGAATGAAATACTTTAAATTGCAAAACCGGATTACGTGGGAACGCGAAAAAGGTCGCGGCGCAAAGGCGAATTGGAAAAACGCGGCGGAAGACATCTGGTTTTTCACGGTTTCCGACGACTTTGTTTTTAATCTCGAAAGCGTCAAAATAAAACGCAGAGTGATTGCGCCTTATACCGAAAAAAACGGTGAGCCGAAGGATTGGGAAAAGTCGGAAAACGGAAATTTTCGCACGACACATCCGTCGAATTTATGGACTGATCTAACTGTTCCTTTCTGGTCAATGCCCGAAAACACGGAACATCCAACGCAGAAACCGGAAAAACTTCTGGCGAAAATAATCTTGGCAAGCACTAATGAAAACGATTTGATTCTCGACCCGTTTTCCGGTTCGGGAACGACCGCCGTCGTTGCCAAAAAATTAAATCGCGCCTTTGTCGGCATCGAGCGGGACGAAAAATATTGTCTTTTAACGGAAAAGCGTCTGGAATTAGCCGAAAACGATAAAAGAATTCAAGGATTTGCCGACGGCGTTTTTTACGAGAGAAATTCGCAATTCAAATAAAATTGTAATGAAAATAGCTACCTGGAACGTAAATTCAATCGCCATTCGGCTCGAACAAGTTTTGAGCTGGCTCGAATCAACGCAGACCGACGTTTTGTGTTTGCAGGAAACAAAATGCGTTGACGAAAAATTTCCACTCGAAGCGATTAATAATTTCGGCTACAACGCGGCATTTTTCGGGCAGAAATCGTACAATGGCGTGGCGATTCTCTCAAAACACGAAATCGCGGACGTGCAGAAAAATATGCCCGGTGACGAAGACGACGCGGAACCGAAACGCCTGATTGCCGCGACGATAAACAACATTCGCATCGTCAACACATACATTCCGAACGGCACGGAACTCTGGTCGGACAAATTTACTTTCAAGCTCGATTGGCTGCAAAAGCTGCGAAAAATGTTTGACGAAACGTGCGACAAAAACGCTGATGTTTTGTTATGCGGCGATTTTAACGTCGCGCCGGACGAGCGCGATGTCTGGAATGTCGCCGCGTGGGAAGGCAAACTTCATTTTTCCAAGCCCGAACGCGCCGCGATTCATCACGTCAAACAATGGGGGTTTGTTGATGTCTACCGAAAAATGAATGGCGACGCGAAGGAATTTTCGTGGTGGAATTACCGCGAAGGCGCGTTTCCGAAAAATCAGGGTTTGCGAATAGATCACATCTGGACTTCGCTAACTCTGGCGGAGAAATGCGTAGATTGCCGGATTGATAAAACGACGCGCGGTTGGGAACGCCCGTCCGATCACACGCCGGTCGTTGCCGAATTTAAGATTTAACTTTCTAACCGGGAGCGCGGACATCCCTGTCCGCCTTGAGCGCGAAAGCGCGAATAAAAGCCCCGGTTAAATTAAATGTTGAATAACATTGAGGCTTTCTCATCGCTTGCGCGATAATGCGGACAGGGATGTCCGCGCTCCGACTTAAAGGTCTTTATTTTGAAAATTTCTTTTTATTCGAAATTGAAATAATTAAATTATCGTTCCAGTTTATTTTCGAGCGATGTCGCCCAAACATTTTCGAGTTCGGAAACCGGCGCGAAAATAATATTTTCGCCGTTGATTTTTAAATTTAAATTTACGCTGGAAACCTTTCCGATGACAGCAAACGGACAATCGTTTTCACCGGCGATTTTTTCGATTTCCGTTAATTTATCCGCCGAAAAACTGACGATTATCCGCGACGGCGATTCGCCGAAAAGTGTTGTTTCAGTGGGAAGATTTTCGTTTTTCAATTCGATTTCCGCGCCGATTGCGTCGTGATTCAGACAAGAAAAACAGCTTTCCGAAATTGCCACCGCGATTCCGCCGTCGGAACAATCGTGTGCCGATTTGAGTAAAAATTTATCGGCTAAACTCAGACAAGTTTGCTGAACCCGTTTCTCCAGATTCAAATCAATGTTTGGAACTTCGCCGATTTCAATCAACTCGTCAGTCGTCAAACCCAGAATCGTCTGCGCGTATTCGCTCGCCGCCAGATCGTCTTTCGTTTCGCCCAAAAGCCCGATCAAATCGCCTTCGTCTTTAAAACCCTGCGTAACGATTTTGCGCGTGTCTTCAATCAAACCGACCATTCCGATGGTCGGTGTCGGCAAAATTCCGCGCCCGTCGGTTTCGTTATAAAACGAAACATTGCCCGAAACAATCGGCGTTTCAAACATTTCGCAGGCTTCTTTTATTCCGTCAATCACTTCGGAAAAACTCCACATCACTTCCGGTCTTTCCGGCGAAGCGAAATTCAGGCAATTTGTCACGGCAATTGGTTTCGCGCCGACGCAGATATTATTTCTCGCGCTCTCAGCGACAATTAATTTCGCGCCTTCCCGCGGATTTATCGCCGAAAATTTTCCGTTTCCGTCGAGAGACATTGAAATCGCCCGCCGCGTTTCCTTGATACGAACGACCGCCGCGTCCGCGCCTGGCAAAACCGCCGTGTTCGTCCGAACCATATAGTCATATTGCTGATAAACCCAACGCTTAGAACAAATGTTCGGCGACGCGAGAAGCATCCGCAAAGCCTCGTTAGAGTCGAGAGTCGAGAGTCGAGAGTCGAAAGTTTTAGACTTTGGACTTTGGACTTTGGACTTTGGACTTGCAAGCGGACGATTATATTTCGGGGCTTCGTCCGTCACCGCGTCAACCGGCAAATCGGCTTCCAAAACTCCGTTGTGAAATACTTTCAAGCGATTTCCCTCGACGACTTTGCCAACGACGACCGCGTCCAAATCCCATTTGTTGAAAATCTCGACAATCTGTTTTTCGCGTCCTTTGTGCGCGACGATCAACATTCGTTCCTGCGATTCCGAGAGCATCATTTCATACGCCGTCATACCGGTTTCCCTTTGCGGCACGAGCGTCAGATCGAGTTCCAAACCGGTTCCGGCACGCGCCGCCATTTCGACCGACGAACTCGTCAAACCGGCTGCGCCCATATCTTGAATGCCTTCAATCGCGCCCGAACGCATCGCTTCCAAACACGCTTCGAGCAGAAGTTTTTCCAAAAACGGATCGCCGACCTGAACCGTCGGACGTTTTTCTAACGCTTCTTCGTCAAATTCCGCGCTCGCCATCGTCGCGCCGTGAATACCGTCGCGTCCGGTTTTCGCGCCGACATACAAAACCGGATTGCCCACGCCCGACGCTTTACCGAAAAATATCTGGTCTTTCCGAACGATGCCGAGCGCAAACGCATTGACCAAAGGATTTAAATTATACGCTTCGTCAAAAACGACTTCGCCGCCAACGGTCGGAACGCCGAATGCATTGCCGTAATGCGCGATGCCGTCAACGCAGCCTTTCAAAATCGAAGTGTTACGCTTTCCGTGTTTTTCATCCGCCAAATGTCCGAACCGCAGAGAATTCATCGCCGCAATCGGACGTGCGCCCATCGTAAAAACATCTCGAAGAATTCCGCCGACTCCGGTTGCCGCGCCCTGAAACGGTTCGATAAACGACGGATGATTGTGCGATTCGACTTTGAAAGCGACGCACCAATCGTCGCCGATGTCTACGACTCCGGCGTTTTCGCCCGGCGGCACAATTACCCGTTCGCCGGTCGTCGGTAATCGCCCAAGATGAACACGCGAAGATTTGTAACTGCAATGCTCCGACCACATTACCGAGAAAATGCCGAGTTCGGTCATTGTCGGCTCGCGCTCCATTATCTTTAAAACTTTCTCGTATTCTTCGGGGGTAAATCCGTGTTGTTCGACGATTTCAGGCGTGATTGTCATTGCATTTCTGTTTCCGTGTGATTTATTAAATGAAAGAGTGTATCGCAAAACGAATTTCGCGCAAAGTTTCAATTATCGTCTATTCTTTTATTTTTCGATAAGAACTAACGTCTTTTTTGAGAGCAGAATTAAATTTGGAGAATTCAATTTTTGGCGAGGTTTTTCGATAAGATTTGTTCGATTTCAGATTTTAGACGTTTTGTTTCGACAATTCCGGTATACGCAAAAGCGACGTTTCCGCCTCCATCGTAAAGCACCGAAAACGGAATCACGCGATTCCAGAAAGGCATCAGCGTAAACATCGTGTCTTTATTTTTAATCTTCAAAATATATGACGGCATCGTCACGTCGAGCGTCTGCAAAAACACCGAAACTCTTTCATCCATCGAACCGATGCTGTCGGTCGAAACTAAAATAAAATCTATTCCGCGCGACTCGAATTCGTTTTGAATTTTCATCAAATCCGGTAGTTCCTTAATACACGGCTTGCACCACGTCGCCCAAAAATTGATAAAAAGCGGTCTTTCTTTTTCTTTTCTCGAACTGATTATTTTGCTCAATTCGCTTTCGTCAATAAATTTAACTTTTGAAACGACTTTCGGCTCGACGCTTTTTGCCGGGTCGGGTTTAATTAGCTTTTCAATTTCAATTCGCAAAACGTCAATTTTGACCTTGCCCATTCTCGAATACGCGATTTTTCCGTCCGCGTCATACAAAATCGTAAACGGCAGTCCGCCTTGCCAATCTTTTGAAACCGAAGCGATAACTGCGTCCTCATTTTGAGTTGCGAGCAGAAACGCGGGCATTTGCGCCTTCATTTCGGTTAAAAATTTCGGCACACCCGTATTTAATTCTTCCGCGTCATCGAGCGAAACCGTAATAAAGTCAATCTTTTCGCCGTAATCACTGTCAATCTTCACGAGATCGGGAAATTCCTCGCGGCACGGGTCGCACCAAGTCGCCCAAAAATTGACGAGCAGCGGTTTGCCGTTTGTTTTTAAAAGATTTCTGAGTGCAGTCGCGTCAACCTGCTCTACTTTCGGTGAAACTGCTGTTCTTACCGTTTTTACCGTTTTTACCAGCGGTTTTTTTTTACCTTTTTTTTGCGCGAAAATTCCAAAGGAACAAAGTTGGACGAAAATGAATCCGAACAAAATCAGTCTGATTATTTTTGTGAGTGAAACCGATGAAATTTTTATTTCAGTCATTGTAAAATGTTAGGACTTACGCAGTTGAAAAGATATTTGATAAAAATAAAGAATGAATCCGCCGAAAGTAACTGACGAAGATTACATCAACTTTATCATCGCCACGCCGCGCGACGTGACCGCCACCGAAGCGGA
>JALYQJ010000533.1 GCA_030855875.1 Acidobacteriota bacterium | reverse complement strand
AGCGAACCGATGAGCAATGAATTGAAAGACGAACTCGAAGACTGGCAGACAATGGGCGCGGACGTTTGGGAAATGTTCGATTTTGAGGAAAACGATTAATGAATGTCGGAGAAATTTTCTGGATTGCTCTAAATCATTTTATCTTGGCACGAACAGGAAAACCTCAACCTTTGGCAAATTAACAAAAGCCTTTTCAATCAAAGGTTTTACATCATTCCAATCCAAACCGCCAAGTCCACAGCCGAGCGCAGACATCGCAACCGATTTGATTTCGTATCGCTCGACTACTTCAACCAAACTCTGCAAACCGCTTTCAATATCTTCGATCCGGCTTTTCTCGCGCCAATGATGTTTGGTCGGAAAATTAACAATAAAACGCGGCGAGAAGGCAGAAACCCGCGCGTCGAACTTGGCATTTTTCAACTCGTAAACGTGAACTTTCCCAATCGCCAATTCACCGCTTTGACAGGCGCGTTTGTAATCTTTGAAATAATCTTCGGAAAACTTCCGCCGAAACTGCAAAGCAATTCCTTTGCCCATCACGCCGACACAATTCACGGCATTTACTAATGCTTCCGTCTTTGCTTCCAACAAGTTTCCTTTGGTTTCGGTAATCATCCTTTTGTTTGAGTTTATTACAGATAGAACTTAAAATCATTCTTGATTATAATGTCCTGCAATATCAAAGATTTAAGTGTTTGATTGCAAATTGATTTGAATTCTATAATTCTTTATTAATATGAGTTTTGAAAAAATTGTTACAAATAAAAGGCGACAACATACAAAAGTCGCTAAGACAAGGAATTTAGCTGAGGAATTAGCAAGTGATCATTCTAGAATAATTTACTCTCCGTCGTTTAGAAGATTATCTAAAAAAGCTCAGGTTTTTTCTCTTGAGAGCAATGCCGCAGTAAGGACTCGTATTACACACTCTCTTGAAGTTTCGGATGTGGGCAGATTAATTGCTTACGCGATTACTAAACAATTATTAGACAAGGAAGTTATTTCCGAAGAACTACAATTACCAATAATTTATGCCGTTGAGAGTGCTTGTCTAGTTCATGATATTGGCAATCCGCCTTTTGGTCACTTTGGAGAGATGGCAATTCAAAAGTGGTTTGAAGCTAATTGGGAATCTTGTTATAAAAAAGCTGAAAATGTAGCCGTTGCGAAAGAAAGAATCAAAGATTTAGTAAAAGATTTTCTGCATTTTGATGGAAATCCTCAAGGATTGAGAATTCTACTTCGACTTAAAAGAGATAGAGACGAATATAGCTATAATCTAACTTATACGACTATTTTATCTTTCATTAAATATGTTCGTTCGCCTTCCGAAGAAAAGGATGGTAGTGAACTCAAAAAGAAAGCAGGCTATTTTGAATCAGAAAGAAAGATTGTTGAGGATATGAAGGTGGAACTTGGCTTATCAAAAGATGCAAGGTTTCCACTCGCTTATATTATGGAAGCGGCAGATGATATTGCATATTGTATAAGCGATATTGAAGATGGTATAGAAAAGAAAATTATTACGGAAACAGATTTTTTTCAGGAACTAAAAAAAGAGTGGGACAAGGAATGCGAAAGCGTAGCAAAAATAGATTTTCCTTTTTCTTTTGAGTCAAAAACGTATTATGAAGAGGAAGAGTTTTTTAATTTCAAAATTTATTACACTCAGAAAGCAGTAGAAAGGGCAACAAATTATTTTGTAGAAAGAGTTGATGAATTAGTAATAGGGAAAAGTGCCAGTTTGTTCCCAAAAGATTGCGAGGAATTAAAGGCTTTTGACTGTTTGAAAAAGGTAGCTAGAAAAAAATTATTCCGTTCTGCCGAAGCTGAGAATGCTGAATTAGCGGGACTTCAAATTGTTTCGGGCTTGCTAGAGAAATTCAAACCTCTGCTAGATTGCACTAAAGAACAATTCAATAAGTTGATTGCCGGCAAAGAGAATCCAAAAGAGGTTGCAGGACAAAATTTAGATGTAGAATGGCGGCTCTTCAATAGACTTCCTAAAAAATATGTGTTGGCTTATGAAGATCAACTTAAAGAATTTGCCGGAGAAGATTTTCCAGAATGGTATTTCAGAGCGCATTTAATTGTTGATTATATTTCTGGAATGACTGACACATTTGCCCTAGAACAGTATCAACTTTTAAGTGGCATAAAAATTATGCAAGAAAGATGAAAAAAAACCATCCGATATATCAATTGGAGAAATACCTTTTAAAGAAAGAACCAAGACTTATCCTTGAGTTTAGCCGTTATATTTATGTGAGCTATGGCGTAACGCTTTCACGAGAAATCTTTTACATAAAGGCTAGCGATCTACTCAATGGATGGCTCGAAGACCAAATAGAATTGTTATCGGAAGGGCAAGAGCTGGCTTTTCACTCCAGAGTCAGACTTCACGAAGATGATAAGAATATTTATCATCTACCGATGATAGATTTTATCAATACGAAATCTGAGAAAAAAATTCTCTCTAAAATTTCACCAATTAACCAAATGATAGACTCAGACCTGATTTTATATGAAAGCGGAAATTCCTTTCATGGATATTTTTTTCTGCTTTTAAGCGAACCTAATTGGTATAAATTTTTAGGAAGGAGTTTGCTTTGTAATCCCCCATCAAGATTTAATGAAGAAATAGTAGATTCAAGATGGATAGGACATTCTTTAGAACACGGCTTTAGTGCTTTGAGGTGGAGTAAAAAAACTGAAAAGTATAAAATTGTTCCTAAATTGTCGAAGAAAAGCACAAAGCATAAAGAACCATCCAATTCATTAATGTTTGATGTAGTTTTGGGAAATTAAGTTTCAGCGGAGCAAAGGCTAAGATTTGTTCAAGGCAAACATTACGCTAAAAACCTGATACGGATAAAACCGATAAAGGAAGTTATTTACTTTTTTCGTCTTTTGTTTTTTTAGGCAGAAGAACAGCGCGCCGAATTATTTTATCGCGTTCGGTGAGAGCGAAGGCGATCTGCATTTTTTCGCCGAAAGGTAAATCGCGCTGATGTTGGCGAAAGGCTTCTTTGTGAGATTTAGTTTGCTTAACATTCATATAGGTATCACTTGATTCTTCACGGATAATTGAGATTTTAGACTTTTTATTAAAGAATATAAACAAGCAAAAGTTTTCAGGGGAGCTAATCTTGGCTGAGAGTTGTTTCAAAGTGAAACATTACCCTTTGAACCTGATGCGGATAACACCGACGAAGGAAGAAAAATATGAGTGAAAATATCGAAATAAAAGAAAAAACCAGCGACGAAGTTTCATTGCCGAGTTCGCGTAAGATTTACGTTGAAACCAATGGCAGCACAATCAATCAAACAAAACATAATTTGCGCGTTCCGTTTCGGGAAATCGCTCTTAGTCCGTCGCGCAATATGAACGACGAACTCGAAGAAAATGCGCCGGTCAGAATTTATGATACGAGCGGTGTTTGGACTGATCCGAATCAAAAATGCAATGTGCGCGAAGGTTTGCCGCAGCTTCGGCGTGAATGGATTACGGCGCGTGAAGACGTTGAAGAATACGTCGGGCGCGAAATCTTACCGCAGGACAACGGTTATTTGACGCGCGGGGCGGAAGATGTCGCCAAGATAAAAGACAGAGGGAAATTAGAAGAATTTCCCGGTTTGAAACGCGCACCGCTTCGGGCGAAAGGGGGCAAAATCGTGACGCAGATTCATTATGCCAGACGCGGAATTATTACGCCGGAAATGGAATATGTGGCGATTCGTGAAAATCTCGGGCGGCAAATCGCGTTTGAAACGATTGCCGCCGGACAGGAAAACGAACGCGATTCGCTTTATCATCAACACGCGGGCGAATCGTTCGGCGCGAGCGTTCCGAAATTCGTCACGCCGGAATTTGTTCGCGATGAAGTGGCTCGCGGTCGGGCGATTATTCCTTCAAATATTAATCACCCGGAAGCCGAACCGATGGCAATCGGGCGCAATTTTCTCGTTAAAATCAACGCCAACATTGGTAATTCGGCGCTTGCGTCGTCAATCGAAGAAGAAGTCGAAAAGATGCGCTGGTCAACGCTTTGGGGCGCGGATACGGTGATGGATTTATCAACGGGCAAGAATATTCACGCGACCCGCGAATGGATTTTGCGAAACTCGCCCGTGCCGATTGGAACTGTGCCGATTTATCAGGCACTCGAAAAGGTGAACGGCAAGGCGGAAGAATTAACGTGGGAAATTTACCGCGACACTTTGATCGAACAAGCCGAGCAGGGCGTTGATTATTTTACGATTCACGCGGGCGTTCGTCTGCCTTACATTCCTTTGACAGCCAAAAGAACAACCGGAATTGTGAGTCGCGGCGGCTCTATTATGGCGAAATGGTGTTTGTCTCATCACGAAGAAAGTTTTCTCTATACGCGCTTTCGTGAGATTTGCGAGATTATGCGGGCGTATGACGTTTCGTTTAGTTTGGGTGACGGGTTGCGTCCCGGTTCGATTGCCGACGCGAACGACGAAGCGCAGTTTGCCGAACTCGAAACTTTGGGTGAATTAACCAAAATCGCGTGGGAAATGGATTGCCAGACGATGATCGAAGGTCCCGGTCACGTTCCGATGCACCTGATTAAAGAGAATATGGACAAGCAGTTGGCAATTTGCGGCGAAGCACCTTTTTATACTTTAGGACCGTTGACGACCGACATCGCGCCCGGCTACGACCACATCACTTCGGGCATCGGCGCGGCAATGATCGGCTGGTTCGGCTGCGCGATGCTCTGCTATGTCACGCCGAAAGAACATCTCGGATTGCCGAACAAGAAAGATGTCAAAGAAGGCGTGATAACTTACAAACTCGCGGCACACGCGGCGGATTTGGCGAAAGGTCATCCGGCGGCGCAAATCAGAGATAACGCTTTGTCGAAAGCGCGTTTTGAATTTCGTTGGGAAGACCAGTTTAATCTTGCGCTCGACCCGGAAGTCGCCCGCGAATATCACGACGAAACGCTTCCGGCGGAAGGCGCAAAGCTCGCGCATTTCTGCTCGATGTGCGGTCCGCATTTCTGTTCGATGAAAATCACGCAGGACGTGCGCGAATACGCCAACTCGCAAAATATCGAAGCCGAAAAAGCCTTAGCCGTCGGAATGGCGGAAAAGGCGAAGGAATTCACCGCGACCGGCGGCGAGATTTATCACGGCAATCTACCCGAAGGCGCAAACCACGACCACTAAATCAAAAATTACAAAACTAATTTGTCGGCACAAGTTTTGGACAATATGAATGTATTAGAAGGGAAACGAATATTAGTAACAGGCGGCACAGGTTCGCTCGGACAAACGCTTGTCAGGCGATTGTTAAAAGGCGAGAAGGGGCGACCGGCGCAAATTACGGTTTTTTCGCGTGATGAGGCTAAACAGCATTATATGCGGCTCGATTATATGCACCGCAAAGAAGCCACAGATGATGTGATTTACCAAAATTCGCAGGATTTGTTGAATTTTCGCATCGGCGATGTCCGTGATTATTCGGCACTGCTCGCGGCGATGCGCGGCATTGACGTGGTTTTTCACGCCGCCGCATTGAAACAGGTGCCGTCTTGCGAGTATTTTCCGTTTGAAGCCATAATGACGAATATTTTCGGCGCGCAAAATGTAGCGCGGGCGATTCGGGAAAATAATCTTTCGGTCGAAAAGGTGGTCGGCATATCAACCGATAAAGCCTGCAAGCCGATCAATGTGATGGGAATGACAAAGGCTCTTCAGGAAAGAGTTTTGATAGAAGCAAACCGTGATTGCCCGAAGACCGATTTTATGTGCGTTCGCTACGGCAACGTCATTGCTTCGCGTGGTTCGATTGTTCCTTTATTTGTTGAACAGATCAGGAAAAATCAGCCGATCACCGTCACCTTAAAGGAAATGACAAGATTTCTGCTTAGTCTGGATAAAGCGGTAGATACGGTTTTTGCCGCCATTGAAAACGGAAAACGCGGCGAAACTTACGTTCCGCAGGTGGCGGCTGCGAAAATGATTGACGTGGCAAAATCTTTAATGGGTGAAAAGAATTTGCCGGTATTGTTTACAGGAATCAGACCGGGCGAGAAAGTTCACGAAATTATGGTTTCCGAAGAAGAATGTTTCCGAACAATCGAACGCGGCGGATACTACGTGATTTTGCCGGTTTTGCCGGAATTGAGAGATACAGCCGAATTTGTTCCGGCACTTCAAGTTGAATATTCGTCTAAAGACAAAAATATCTCGATTGCGGAATTGAGAATCCTGCTCGGTCAAGCGGACGGAGAAATCGCCCGGTTTTTGACGGCTTCTAATTAAACCTGAGTCTTGAGCTGCAAATTAGAAAGAAGAAATTAGACGCTGATGAACGCGGATTTGATGGGTTTGTGCGGATATTCGGATAATTTTTAACAATATCTTCTGAAATTTGTGGAAATAATCCGCTTCAATCCGCTTAATCAGCGTCTAATTTCTTCTTTGATTTTAACTCAGGACTCAGGTTTAATTAGAGAACGAGTCGAAGGCATGTTCAGTTCATTGTGGGAGAGATTTGCCACCAGAGTTTATTCAAGAAGTTGGAACGGTCTGTGGAACACACTAAAACTGAAGATGTTGGACTACAAACTGAGTTTTGCACAGATAATTTCATACGCTTAATTTCTATTCAGGACTGAGGTTATGTTACGCCGAAGGAACATCTCGGTCTGCCGAACAAGAAAGATGTCAAGGAAGGCGTGATAACTTACAAACTCGCGGCGCACGCGGCGGATTTGGCGAAAGGTCATCCGGCGGCGCAAATCAGAGATAACGCTCTGTCGAAAGCGCGTTTTGAATTTCGTTGGGAAGACCAGTTTAATCTTGCGCTCGACCCGGAAGTCGCCCGCGAATATCACGACGAAACGCTTCCGGCGGAAGGCGCAAAACTCGCGCATTTCTGCTCGATGTGCGGTCCGCATTTCTGTTCGATGAAAATCACGCAGGAAGTCCGCGAATACGCCGCTAAGGAGAACATCGAAGCCGAAAAAGCCTTGGCAGTCGGAATGGCTGAGAAATCGCAAGAATTTCTAGCGACCGGCGCGGAGATTTATCACGGCAATATTTCCGAAGGCGCAAATCACGATCATTAATCAAAAAACTTCAAATTAATTTAACGGCATAATTTTTTGGGTGAAGGCAAAGGATTATGCCGTTTTTATTGGCAGAATTAAAAATTGTCGGGTTTCTGCGCCATTGAAACAATAAATTAATCCTTGATAGCTGAACGGTGATTTTAGCGGAGTTTTGAAAAATCATTTTAATTTTTGAAGCCCCGCCGCGGATTCCTTACTTGTTGACGAAAAATAAACCACAACCTACACTTGTCTTTCGAGATGAAATGCCTGACAAGACTCAAAAATCGGAGGGTTTTATTTCTTAACAAGCAGGCAAAAGTTAATAACGGTTTATCTTATTTAATGTCAATAACTCCTTCAAAATCCTTTACCATTCAAAATGAAAAGCCACCGATAAATTCTCCCGACGACAAAAACTCTTCGGATAAGCCGCAAACCGGAATGACTTCAAAGGTTGTCGGCGGCAGTTTCTGGACATTGATCGGTCAGGCGGTAATACTCGGCGCGTCGCTGGTTTTTACGCCCTTTGTGATAAGACTTTTAGGAACCGAATCTTACGGAGTTCTCGCGCTGGTAAACTTGCTGATTTCCTATATCAGCTTCGCCGATTTTGGAATGGGAACGGCTTCGACAAAATTCGCTTCCGAAGCATACGCCGAAGGGAATCGTGAAAACGAAGCGGTAATTGTCTGGACTGCTTTGTTTATCGCGTTCATTCCGTCGGTATTTTTCGCCGGAAGTTTGGCGATGCTTTCCGGTTATATTGTCAGCGATGCTTTAAGATTGCCGGATTATTTGCAGGCGGCGGCGGCGGCGGCGTTGATTCTTGCCTCGGTCGGTTTTGTGTTTCGCACAGCCAGTCTCGTTTTTAATACGCCTCAACTGGTGCGTTTGCGGATGGATTTAGTCACGCTCATATCCGCCGGAACCGGATTGACGCAGATAGTTACGGTACCTTTGGTTATCTTGCTCGGCGGCGGACTCGTCGGAGCAGTGGCGACAATCGCGGGTTTCAGTTTTATAAATCTGCTTTGCAACGTCGCGGTTTCGCGCAAACTGCTTCCGAATCTGTTCAACTTTAAATTGCAAAAAACGCTCACTGTGCCGCTAATCAAATACGGCGGCAGCCTTGTTCTTTCGAGCGTTGCCGGCATGATTCTGGTTAATCTCGAAAAACTGGTGCTGACTCGATACGCTTCGGTGACGGTTCTGGCTCACTACACGATAGCGTTTACGTTAGCGAGTATGATGACCATCGTGCCTAATTCTTTGGGGCAGTCCTTGTTTCCGGCTTTCGCGCAAATGCAGTCCGAGGGAAATAAAGAGAATTTACTGCGGCTCTTTATAAGGGCGATTCGCGGAAATTTTATATGGGTTCCGCCAATAATTATACTTTTGTGTTTTATTGCCAAACCGTTTTTTACGATTTGGGCAGGCGAAGAATTCGGGCGCGAAAGCGTCGCGCCTTTTTATATTTTGGCTTTCGGCTTGGCGGTTAATATCATCGCCTACGTCCCGTATAATCTGGTAATTGCGGCGGGAAGAGCGGATTTTTTAGCAAAAATTTACTGGGCGGAACTCATTCCGTATATTTTTCTGACTTCCGTCTTAACGACAAAACTAGGGGCGAGCGGAGCCGCGCTCGCCTGGAGCATAAGGGTTTCTGTTGACACAATTATATTTTTATATTTGGCTAAACACATTCTAAAACAAAAGATTAGCTCGTTTTTCGATCTCAATTACGCCTATCTGTTTGCTTTTATGATGTTAATGATTCCCTGCGTTTTTATATTGGCGTTTTCAAACTCGATAACTGTAACTTTATCAAGCGGCGGAATTTTGATGTTGCTTTACGGGTTGATTGTATGGAAAACTGTTTTAATAGATGAAGAAAGAACCTGGATTAAATCTCAAACATCTCGTTTTCGGCTCGCCTGATTGAATAAAATTATGGTTTGCCGAAAGAGTTTTACAGTCAAATCTTCATATTGAAGTGGATAACTTATATAAAAACCGCCGTGGATATTTTTATTAAAAACCCGGCTTCTCAAAAAGAAAGCAACTTTATTTTGCTGTTAAGTAGTAATTATGGAAGTAAGTTATGAAGGACTCGGAAAAGAGTATGCCGAGAAATACGAAGAATATTATAATGCCGACAGAAGAGAACTTTTAGAGTTTATTCCGGGCGATGCGAAAACCTTTTTGGACATCGGCTGCGGCAGCGGCAATTTTGGGCAGCTCGTGAAAAAAGAGAGAAACTGTATATGATCAGCCTTGACAGAAAAAGATTTAGCGGAAAATAATTGTATGCTTACTTTATTAGATAAAATAGATAAAATCTCTAAAGAAAATACAGAACTTGTGGAATCCTGTTTTCTTTGCGGCAGTGCAGATACGAAATTCTTGTTTTGGAACTTTGATCGTCTAAATCACCTACCGGGGAAATTCGGTCTGATTCAATGTGAAAGATGCCAACTTGTGCGTCTTTCACCAAGACCACTAAAAAACAATCTGTCGTTTTACTACCCGGAAGAAGATTACTACAGTTATCAATCTCCAACAGCTTCAATAAATAATTTATCCTCAAGAGGATTGGTTTCAGAAATACGCAAAAAGATTCGTCAGATTGTATTTAATCATTTAGGTTATTCAAATGAAAAACTTTCATTTTTGGAACAGCTATTTCAACCGTTTTTGGTGAAATTATTATTTGAGCAGGCAACATATGGCTGGGGAAAAAGATTCCCTCCGTATAAAAAAGATGGTTTTGCGCTTGATATAGGTTGCGGAAACGGTTCTTATTTAAGTTTCCTAAAACATTACGGTTGGAAAGTTCAAGGAGTGGATTTGAGTCAGAAAGCGGCTGATGTTGCCAAAGGCAATTTCGATATTGATGTTTTTGTGGGTAAAATCGAAGATTTAGCTTTTCCGCCGGAGAGTTTTGATTATGTTAATATGAGCCATGTCCTCGAACATGTTTTCGACCCTTTGGAAACTATGAAAAAAGTAAAAACCCTTCTTAAAAAGAACGGGTCTATTTACATAGAAGTTCCTAATTATAAAAGCTATAGTCGAAAGATTAGCAAACAATATTGGTATGCTTGGGAAACGCCTCGACATCTTTATACTTTTTCACCTGAAAACCTGAAAGAATTACTAGAAGCTGCCGGATTCGAGGTTGTCGAAATTAACACTAAAGTCGAAAATCTGTTCGCCTGGGATAACACTTACAAGTATGAAGAAAAGGAAGGTTTAAAGTCTGAACGTCCATTTGTAACCGCGACGGACAAGCCTAAACTTCTTTTTCAGGCTTTGAGTGCTAGAATATCGCATTTGTTCAATCGTTCAAGCGGAGATTTTATTTGCTGTTGGGCAAATTCTAAAGGCTAGTTAATGAAAGTTGAACTTACAATCATTATCGTCAACTGGAATGGCGAGAGTATTTTGTCTGACTGCTTGAAAAGCATTGTGCAAAATCCGCCAAGCGTCACTTACGAAATAATTGTCTTTGATAACGCTTCAACTGATAATAGCGTTAAATGGTTTCAGTCGGCGGAAGCCAAAATGCTTTTGCGGGAAACTAATTTTACGCTTATCGAAAGTAAGGAAAATCTTGGGTTTGGTAAAGCTAACAATCTTGTCATAGAACAGACAAATTCTCCGTTTGTTTTTTTGCTTAATCCTGATACAGTCATAAAGCCGAAGGCGATTGACAATCTTCTGAAAACGCTTCAGTCAAACAAAAAAATCGGGGCGGTCGCTCCGAAACTTCTAAACAAGGATGGAACTATTCAGCATAGTGTCTGGGTTTTTCCCTTAACGGCTTTACGGTTAATTGTAGAAGGTTTTCATTTGTATCACGTTCTTCCTTCAAAGATTCGAGGAAAATGGCTGTTTTCAAAACACTGGACTTATGATGAGCGTAGAAAAGTTCCGCTCTTCAGCGGAGCCGCGATCATGGCTAAACGCGAAATGATCAAAGATGTCGGCGCGTTTGATGCCGATTTTTATATGTTTGGCGAAGATCAGGAATGGTGTGTTCGAATAAATCGAAAAGGGTGGGATTTATTTTTTGAACCAACAGCGGAAGTATTTCATCTTGGCGGACAAAGTGCTATACAGCGTTGGGACGAAACAGAAAGACGGCTTAAGGAAGAAGAAGGCTTTTTAAAATTCCAACAGCACTGTCTGCCGCCTTCTCAGGTAATGAGAAATTCTTTGGCGAGAATGCTTGTTTTGCAGTTTTATCGAGCAAGAAGAATCCTAAAGAGACAGGACACAAAATATCTGAGTAAAGTTATTTCTTTGCAAAAACAAAGTCTCAAAAAATCATTTAATGAAATTTTCAATAACAAATGAGAAAATGTTTGCATTATTTCTCATTTGTATTATTTCTCATTTGTATTGAAAGATGCTTTGCTGAATGTTATTTACGGATTACATCCCTGAATTTAGAATTTAGTTTCAAACTGCTAAATAAATGATAAAAATGTATCAAAACCAGACTCACGCCGGAAATACGCCTGATTTTTGGGAAGAAAATTGGGAGTCGGATCATTTTGAAGAAAGCGTGAGATTTTGCCCGATTGATCCTTTACGACCGCTTTTTGAAAAGTATTCGCAGCCGGGCAGTTTAATGCTCGAAGGCGGCTGCGGATTGGGGCAATATCTGGCTTATTACGCGGCGCAGGGTCGGCGGGTTGTCGGGATTGATTTTGCCCGGCAAGCGTTGAAAAATCTTCACAAGCGACAAAGTTATTTAGATTTGTGCGCCGGTGACGTTTCGTGTTTGCCGTTTGCCGATGAAACTTTCGATCTTTATTATTCGGGCGGCGTGGTCGAACATTTTGAAGGCGGCGCGGAAAAATCTTTACAAGAGGCAAGGCGAGTTTTGAAAAAAGACGGCGTTTTATTAATTTCCGTTCCGTATCACAGTCCATTGAGAAGTGTTTTGTCGCTGTTCAAAAAAGCGGAGTGGCGAAGAATTGGAAAGCCTGAAATTGACAGTAATGGAGTTTTTGCAGGTAAAAAGTTTTTTCAATACGCTTATCGTCCGAATGAGTTTGAGAGAATGTTAGCCGAAGCCGGATTGCGCGTTGTTGAAAAGAAAGGTTTTGCCGTTCTTTGGGGACTTTACGAAATACCTTTCTTGAATCCGAACGGGAAGAGCGAATTCGCAAAAGTTCAAGATAAAAAAGCAAAAAATGCAAAAAATGCAGATGAAGAAATTGAAGCGGTTGAGATTAGAGAAATAATAAAAGATCAGCCAAATTCTTTGCTCAAACGCTTAGTTGTCAGTGAAGACGCAACCGTTCCCGTGGCGAGTTTGGGAGTGAAATTTTTTCGCTGGTTTTCCGGGAATATGATGATGTATGTTTGTGTTCGGGATTAATTTTTAGGATTTCAGAAATGTCCGACAAAAATCAGTTGATTTTACGAACTAATATTTATCGAAAATTTGTTATGAAGCAGTCAGTTTGAGTGTTGCAGTTAATTTAAGATAGCTAATTTACTTGTTTCAATAATCTATTCGATACAGCCGATTGCAGGGAAATAATACATTCGTTTTTAATTGCGACGAAAAAGGTCGAATGAAATCCATAAAAGTTACACATATCACAAATGTTGAAGTTGATAATTATTTTTTAAATAATCTCTGCGATTTTACCCGCCGTAACGAGTTGGAGTTTTCCGCCGTCACTTTTGCGCCACGCGCCGGATTTGCGGAAGGAATGGAAAAGCGCGGCGTGCCGGTTTATTCATTAGATGCGATGAGCCGCAAGTGCTACCCGAAGGCAATCAAGGAAATTTGGA
>JALYQJ010000530.1 GCA_030855875.1 Acidobacteriota bacterium | reverse complement strand
AACCGAAGAGGAAATCCGACGAAGCTGGGAACCGGGACTAACAAACTACAAAAAGATGCGTAAAAAATATTTGCTGTATAAATAAGCTCGGCACGAAATATGGATAATCGGGAGAACTTTTTTATTTGCTGCAAAAAGAATAGTCTCGTCATTCGATCAAAGTAAATTTTATCTTTTTTGTCTTCGTATGTTAAAAAAGCTAAATTTTGATGTGTCATAAACGCCCAGGAGAGAAATGTTTTCAAAAGGAATTTTATTACCGCTTGTTCTCATTTTCGTCACAGCTTTTTCCGTGCAGGCGCGAACGGGCGATGTGAAGGATTGGAGCATCGCGGATTATTTTAAGAATTTGCCGGAGAAATACATCACTGCGTCGGGCGACTTTTTCCCGCGTTCTGAAGAAACTGCCGTCGTTGATGAGAAAAATGGTTATGAAGCTTATCTGAATAAGCCGATGCGATCGGAGATGGGCAATGACCCGCCGTATCCAATTTTCGAGATGGCTTTTTTCAAAAGTCAAACAAAATTGCCGCTCGTCGTTGTTGCCAATCTGAAAAGCGACGAGGTCTGCAACGAGTACGAAACTTTTTTTCTGCGGCGCTTCGGTAATGATTGGTCGGAAGTTTCACGCGAAGTTTTGCCACCGATTAATTTGAAAATGTTTTGGGGAAAACCCCAATCCGCTGTCAAGCTCTTGAAAACCGTCGAGCGCGACCACTCAACCACTTATCATTTCGAACCGCCGCGCGCGGGAACGCGGATGAAAGTTTCATTGGAAATCTGTAAACATTTTTTGAAAGATGCGCCAAATAAACAATTTAACGAACTGAGCAAACTTATCGAATCGACGCGACCGATTTATTTAGATTGGGATAAGCAAAACGGAAAATTTAAGATTGCAAAATAGCGGAAGAACTCTTAAACAACGGGAAAACATACAAGGAAAAAGAATTAAAATTTTACTAAACAACGGCGTTTGTATTTTGCTTTCGGTTATTGTGCTTATGTTTGTTCTGACAGTTTCGGCACAAGACCAGACTGAAAAGGAAATCGTAAAAATTCGCGCTGAAGTCGCGGCGATAAATAAAGGTGTATCTAAATACGCTAAAACAACGAAAAATGTCGAAGACGTTTCACTCGAAGGAACTGAGGCGACGTATTATCGTTCAGCCAAAATTTTGAAGAAAATGACGGCGAAAATCTACGGCGAAACTTACAACCAGACGGGGGAATTTTATTATCAAAACGGCGAATTGATTTTCGCCTTTGTGAAGCGCAATCAATACGATACGCAAATCGGATTGGATACGTCGCCGAAAGTCGTATCAAGCGAAGAACGAAGATTTTATTTCGTTCGCGGCGAATTGATTCGCTTGCTGGTTGGAAAAAAGGAATTAAAATTCGGCGAAAAATATTCTGAATTGAAAGACGAACTTATCGCCGTATCGAGCAAGTTGAAAGATTCGTAAAATTTGAAAAATCACTTATCAAAGCGCGTTTGAATTTTCTTAAAACTAAACGCGCTTTTGTTTGTGAACATTTCGAAAAGGTCTGCCCAATATTTTTTCGCTTTTCGACACTATTTCTAACGATCAAAAATTATGATGAAAATTACGTTGATGATTTTGATTTTAACTTTGGCGAGCTTTACAGCAGTTTACGCGCAAGGCGAATCGAAATGTTTCCAAAACCAATCGCTGCAGGGTGAAAATTCCGTCGTCTTCGAAGTGAAGGGAAACGAAGTTTCGGGAACATTTTCGGTTGACGACGGCGACATAGATTCAGTCAAAACTTACGAATTTACCGGAATGCGAAGCGGCAGCGTTCTACGGATAAAATTCGATGGAGTTGTATTTCCTGATGTCGCGCCGTCGGAAATGAAAAGTTTAAATTGGACGCTTTTGAAAATCGGTGACCGCGAAATTTTGCGAATAAAGTTTTACGGCAAAAATTACAAAACCAACAATTACGCCGACTATTTCGCCGATTTCGAGTCGTGCAAACCAAGTTACGCGACGCTCTTAAAAACAGCAAAAGTCGTTCAATTCGCCAAAGGCAAAACTTCCGCGAACGTGCCGCTCTTCTTTAAAGACACGAACGACCGAAAAATCTTTTCTGTAAATATTCGCAAAGGACAAACACTAAAAATTGACGCGGTGGGCTGTAAAGTTTCGGTTCATCTGCCGAGCGGAAAACACTATTAATTCGTTGAATGGGAAAACGGAAACGGTACTGAAAAATCGTTTACAAGCACTACGATAGACGAATTAGAAATTAAACCCATTCCGCAAACCGGAAATTATCTAATCGTACTGCAAAAAATGGCGGAAGAAGCGCGCCCCAGTACTGTAACTTTCAAAATAACAAACTGAAAAATACAACGATTAAATTTGTCATTGCGCTCGTCATTTTGGCGTTCGGGTTTACCATCAGTTCGGTGAAAAAAGGTTTTTAGACATTTAATTTTGTCTTGTCTTAAAAAGTATAGTTTTCGATACCCGCTTTGATTGGAATCAAAAAAATGTTTTATCATCGATTGTTACTTCCGCCTTTATTATGTGCAATATAAACGGAATTAGCTGATACGGAATTCGTGTAAGGATTTGGAAATTCGATTGTTTGAGCTGTTGCTGTGCCGAATATAGATTCTAAATGTTTTGTAAATTTCTCGTCAGAAGCTTCATTCGACCAGAGAGCAAACGCGCCCCCTGCTTTTATTTGTTTCCGAAGCGAAATGAGACCCTCAGTGCCGTAAAAGGATTTGTTCTTTTGATCAAGAAAATGTTCGTGTGAATGGTCTATATCGAGCAGCACGGCATCAAACTTTCTTTCATTATCAACAACATCAAGCCCCGTCCGTGCCAACTCGAAAAAGTTGCCTTTTCGCATCTCGCATCTTTTATCTTTTGACAACACACTTCCCATCGGCACAAGTTCGTTACGGTGCCAGTCAATCACTTCCTGAAACAAATCAATCACCAGAAGCGAACGCACCATTTGATTTTCCAGTGCTGCTGCTGCCGTATAACCAAGACCGAGACCGCCGACAACGACATCAAGCTCCCCTTCAAGCCCTGCCAATCCGATATAGGCGAGTTGCCTTTCGCCCTCTGTAAAAAGACTCGACATCAAAAACTCATCGCCGAGCTTAACCTCGAAAACTTCCTTGTTTTGCAAAAGTGTTTCTATTCTCCGGCGAAGCGTCAGTTCACCTAAAGGCGTTTTGTGATATGCGAGCTCTTCAATTTTCATTTTTATGTTTTGGTCAGTAGGCGAAGCAGCATCTCCACTAAAAACTCTGAGTGTCAAAACGCTTTTGAAACTTCACAAAATAGCTGATTTTTACCATAGTCTAGTATTCAGTCAAATATGAATTGACGTTAGAATAGTCCATAATAGCAAGAAAATATTATGGGAAAATACATCGTAACACTAGAAAAAGAAGAACAAGAAAAGCTCAAAGAAGTTATTGCCAAGCGAAGCAGTAAATCGGAAATTGTGAAACGAGCCTTTGTTTTATTGAATTTGGACGAAAACGGCGAAGATCAAAAGAAATCCGATGAGCAAATCCGGCTTGATTACAAAGTCGGACAAAGAACAGTTGAGCGGTTGCGGAAAAGATTTGTCGAAGACGGATTCGAAACGGCGTTAAAAGGAAAACCGCAGATGAAGTTTCGAGAAAAGAAGATTGACGGCAGAGTCGAAGCCAAACTGCTTGCGCTGCGCTGTTCGGACGCGCCTGCGGGCAGTCAAAAATGGAGTTTGCGCTCTCTGGCGGAAACCTTGATCGCCGACGGCGCAATCGAATCGATCTCGCACGAATCGGTCCGACAGACGCTAAAAAAAATGAGTTGAAACCGTGGCAGGTCAAAGAATGGATTATTCCGAGTGCCGATGCCTACTCAAGTCTGCGCGATGGAAGAAGTTTTAGATGTCTATGAGCGGAAGTATGATGAAAACAATCCGGTGGTGTGTTTGGACGAGTTGCCGAAACAACTGATCAGTCAGGTCAGAAAAGGATTTACCGATTCAAAGGGTGTGGTTTATGAAGATTATGAATATCGGCGTGAAGGAGTCGTTGATTTATATTTAGTGTGCGAGCCATTGGCGGGGAGACGAGAAATTTTTGTCAGAGAAAATCACAATCGTCTGAATTGGGCGGAAACAATTCGTTATATTGCCGAACAGATGTATGCCGAAGCGGAGAAAATAACGATTGTCGAAGATAATTTATCAGCCCACAAACCGGGCGCGTTGTATGAAATAATGAATCCTGAACAAGCCCGCCGTATTTTGCGAAGGATCGAGTTCGTGCATACGCCGAAACACGGTTCGTGGCTCAACATCGCCGAAATCGAACTAAGTTTATTAAAGCGATTAGGAATCGCAAGAAGAGTCGGAACTCAAAGAGAATTGGAAACACAAATTGAGAGTTACCAAACTAAACGAAATGCCAAACAAATAAAGGTAAATTGGCAGTTCACGACCAAAGATGCACGAGTCAAATTGAAGCGGCTTTATCCGTCAATACAATCTTGACTGAACACTAGTTTAGAAGTTTGTTCATATGCGAAATTCTTTTAGCACAAAATTTTTGGTGTAGAAAAAGCGGATAACTGTTTATGAATTATCCGCTTTTTTTTATCTCACCGAAGTTGGTTAGAAACCCACAAACGGGAAAAAAGTTCCGTAGATTTTTTGCCAAGGTGTTATATTTGTTGAGTTTAATGCAATTTGGAGCTTCCCAATTTATTCTGCTTTCCAAGCCAGTATTTTGGGCAGATTCAAACCGACCGAATCCTGCATTTTTTCGGCGGAGAAATCATATTCGCCGTGAAAGTTGATGTGTTTCCAGATGATGATCGAACCGGCTTTGATTGATTCAAGCAATGATTGTCTTTGGCGCAGTAAGGTTTGTTTGGATAGTTTCAAAACTTCCGGTCTTGGCACATTAAGCCGGGCAGTGACAAAGGAAATATCGTCAATGCGAAATTGCGAACCGAAAAAACGATGTCGGGCGCGGAAATAACCGCATTGAATAATCAAAGCGATTTTGCTTGACGGATGCCGCGAGGGTTCCAAAAGCGAGGTGAGTGCCGCCGGCAGGTCAGAAACTTTTTTCTGTTAAAACTATCGAACAAGGGAGGCGTTTCATATTCTCTGATTTCAAGCGGGTGCAAAATGCGAATAACGGACATCGCTTCATCTCATTACAAAACAACTCTTTTGTCAACAGTCGCCAAACCAAAGTATAATAAAAACTGTAGCTAAAGTGATCTCAAAAACGCTGCACCGATTCTCGTAATGTAAAGAGTAATAAAAATGCCGATTAAATCCAGCGAAACGATTGATCAAAACGCGAAAAACTTTTTAACGACAAGTGAAATGAAAAAGTTTCTCGCCGCCGTGCGCCAAAGCCGTCACGGAGTTCGCAATTTCTGTTTGATGCTGACAGCTTATCGGCACGGACTCAGAGTTTCCGAACTCATTGATATTCGCCTCAAAGATCTGGATCTGGAAACCGGCAGATTATTTGTCCGGCGTCTGAAAGGAAGCCTCTCAACTCATCAGCCGATTGAAGGCGATGAACTACGCGCGATCAGAGCATGGCTCAGGGAAAGAGAAAATTACCCGAACGCCTGTTCAAATTATTTGTTCCTGAGCGAACGCGGTCCGATGACCCGGCAATCGATTAACTATCTGGTCGAACAAACCGGCATTCGCGCAAAACTGAATTTCAAGGTCAATCCGCATATGCTGCGGCATTCGACCGGCTATTATTTGGCAAATAAAGGCTGCGACACGAGACTCATTCAGGATTACCTCGGACACAAAAACATCACGCACACCGTTCGCTACACGCGAACGGCAGCGCATCGCTTTGAAGGACTCTGGCGGTAAATCCTATGGAACTATTTTCCCGTTCGTGGGGTTTTAACCATATTTATAAAGGCATTTGTCAAGACCCCAAACCTTGAACCATTGAGATGGTGAGTTTCTGTCTCGTTACATTTTTTAATGTAGTATTCGTATCTTTTTACAAAATCTGTTTTTTTGTTTATCTAAATTTAATTGAATTGCTAAGATTTTGAGCGTTTTTAGTGATTGTGGTTTCTAAACCTTTTGTTAGCTCGCCGCCGATTCCGATGGCGAAAGCTCTCGATTTAATATAATCCGCGGCATTTTCTAAATTTATGCCGCCGGTTGGAACGAATTCAATTTGGGGGAAAATCGTTTTTACGGCTTTCAAGTATGAGACTCCGCCCATTGCGCTGATGGGAAAAATCTTTATTAAATCAGCTCCGGCTTTCTGCGCTGAATAAATTTCGGTTGGCGTTAATGCGCCGGGCAACGCGGCGATTTCACTTCGATTACAAAACGACACGGTTTCCAAATCTAAAATCGGGCTGACAATGAATTTTGCTCCTGCTTCGATGCATTTTTCCGCCGTCTGTTTATCTAAAACCGTTCCCGCGCCGATAAGAACACCGCTCTTATATTCGCTCGTTAGCTGCTTTATTAATTCGACTGCATTTGGAATCGTCATCGTAATTTCCAAAACGTTAATGCCGCCCGCGACGAGTGCTTTGATTATGGTTTGCGCTTTCTCGTGAGAATCGGCGCGAATGACAGGAATAATGCCAGTGTTTCTGATTTTTTCGATAACTTCGCTTTTGTTCATTTTATCTTATCGCTGAATAACTGCGCTGCCGCCGGAGATTAAACTTTCCGTTTCCCGCAAAGTCGCCGTTGAATTATCGCCCGGCGTTGTCATCACCAGCGCGCCGAGCACAGTGCCGCACTGAAGGGAATATTTTATGTTTTTTCCGGCGAGAAATCCGTAGATAAAACCTGATGCGAATGCGTCGCCGCTGCCGATTCGGTCGAAAACCTCGACATTTTTGTAATCTTCGGCTTTGTAAATCTGATTATCCAGATAACAAACAGCACTCAAATCGTGCAGACTTGCCGAATAAACTTCGCGCAGAGTTGACGCGACTACCTTTAGATTCGGGAAATCACTCATCATTTTTTCCGCCGCGCCTCGAAAAACATTTTCGTCGTAATTAGATATTTTCGAGTCAAAATCGAACGCTCCGAAAACCATATCGGCGTATGGCAAAAGTTCTCTGTTTAATTGATTGGCGGCTTCAAGACCGCCGCGCGTTTGCCACAAAGAATCTCGATAATTTAAATCATAAGAAACAATCACGCCGTTTTCCCGCGCCGCCTGCATCGCTTCTTTCGCTGTGTCCGGGGTTGTGTCGGAAAGCCCCGTGAAAACTCCGCCGGTGTGAAACCATCGAGCGCGTTTTTCCGCAAAAATTTTTCGCCAGTCAATATCACCCGTTCTTAATTGCGAAACCACCGTATGCGCGCGGTCAAAACACGAAGAAGCCGGACGCAAACCAAAACCGCGCTCGACAAAATAAAGCCCGTTGCGCGTGTTTTCGCCTTTGCCGTCGCGCGTCCGCCACAAAATTTCCGAAGCCTCGACACCGCCTTGAAGTATAAAATCTTCGGCTAAACGTCCGAGCGCGTTGTCCGCTAACGCCGTAACAATCGCCGTCTTTTGCTTAAAAACTTTCGCCAGATTGCGGGCGACATTGTATTCCGCGCCGCCGTCGAACACACGAAAATTACGCGCGTTATAAATCCGCTCGTCAGACGGGTCAAACCGCAACAGAACCTCGCCGAGAGAAACTAAATCCCAACGGCAAACGTCTTTCGATTTGATGTCTAAATTTTTCATTTTGCCAAACCGTGAACTGCAAAATTCATATCATTTTGAAGGGTAATTTTCGCTTTCGTCATTTGAACTGACAATTTTACTTTTTCCCGAAACACCGCTTTCGTTGAAAGCGTCAACCGCAAAGAAATATTTAACGCCTTTATTCAGCCCGTTCATAACGAGCGAAGTGCCTTTATTAACTTGATAAGTACCGTAAAGTTTTTCCGGTGAAATGCCGAAACGAACATTATAACCGACGGCATTCGGCGACGATTGCCATTCGATGACGGCTTTGCGTCCGTCGTTCGGGTTTCGCTTGGCGGTAATTTTTTTAACCGTCGCAGGTTTGGCGACGCTTGAGCGACCGAAAACGCGCAAATCGCGGATGGAGAATTTGCCGGTTGCTTTATGAAAGTTGATTAATTTTATATATCGCGTCTTAGCCGCAGCAGCTAGTTCAATGTAATCGTGCGGAACATCGCGTTCGTTTTTGCTTTTATCAACCAGAGTTTCCCATCGTTTTCCATCTGTTGAAATCTCCAAAACATATTGCTGATAAGTTTTCTGCGTGCGTCCTTTGGCAGCCGCGTCCTGCTCGGCAAAGTTTATCTGCACGGCGTTAATGTGTGCAACATTGCCTAAATCAACTTGCAGCCATTCGCCTTTGTCGCCGGTTTTCGCACTCCAAACAGTGCGAATTTCTTCGTCAAAAGCGTTTTCGATCGGGCGATTTTCGAGAGAAGAAGAAGCTGTCGCTTTTTTGCCGAAAGATAAAAGCATCCAGCCAGTCAAATTATTTTCAGTCGGATTTTTCACCACGCCGGGCAAAAATTGCGGATAATCACCGAAATAAGTGTTTGTCCGAAACGTGCCACCCGTATCGAAGCCTGTCGGGAAAATTCCCAACCGTCGTTCAAATTTATGTGCGACGGAAATAATCATTGTCACCACGCGCCAGTAATTTCCGCGCTTGTCTTGAAACGTCGCAGCGTGTCCGGTGCTGCCGATAAAACCGCCCGGCTTGTAGGAAAAAGGACTGTAAGGCTGATAGACGAAATCTTTATTTGGAAATTTTGATGTGTAAACGCCGTCGGCGTAAGTTTTCCAAATCGTGCCGGGTGCGGAGTATTGCAGATAATATGTGCCGTTGTGTTTCGTCATCCAAGAGCCTTCGATATAAGGCTCGACGCGATTCACTCCGTTTCTGATGTAGCCCAAATTGTCTTCGCCCGAACCTTCCCATCCGTGTTTGGCGGAATTGGCTTTCATTAATTGCACGCGCTCTGAAATTTCCTTAAAACTTTGTTTCGGGTCGAGTTCGACGACCGAAATGCCGCCGTCGAGCGATGCACCGTAATACATATAAAGCCGTTTGTCACCGTCCAAAAACAACATCGGGTCGGCATATTCGCTGATGTCGGCGACTTTTCGCCACACGCCGACTTTCGGATCGTCGGTTTCGTAAATTTCTTTCAGACGATGTGCGGTGTAATACATTTTGTCGCCGAGAATTAAAATTGCGGATGCCGGTTTTTCGAGCGATAATCCTTTCGGTTCAACAAAAGTCCAATCTCGCAAATCAGGCGAATACCAATAGCCGCCGGAAGCCGAAGCAAACAAAAAATAATTGTCTTTGTACAGCGTAATTACCGGATCAGCCGCCGTGCGATGACTCGGCTCTTCGAGGGCGAATCGGTAATCGAGATTAAGCGGATTGCAGAAAGTCGAAGTCTTTTGGGCAAAGGCACTAATGCTCAATAGAAAAATAATAATAAATAATTTACAGACAAAGCTAAAATTCATAGGCACCTATATCGGTCGAATTTTTATCAAGTAGGGGATAATTATCCAGGTCAGCATTATATCCCAGTTTTACTCCCTTATTTCTTGCCGGGCTATTTTTCTTCAGACGGAAATTTCGATTTTCATAATCTGCAAAAAGCGGATCGGCAATAATATCTCCCTTTCCGGCAGGAACGCCTATCGGGTCGGGATTGCCGGCGGAATAATAAAGGTTATGGTCGTGCGGATGGTCGCCGATAGTGCTGCGAGTAGCGACGCGAACATCTCCGACAGGTTTCACAAAAGGTCCAAAGACTTTCATATCTCCGGGAATGACGAAAATGTTATTGCGAACGATGAACGAATTCCGGGCGGGATAAAAAGTCCAAAAAATAAAAAGATCTACATTGGGTTCGCGGGTTCTGATGACCGTGTTGTTAAAGACGCGAACATTTTTCATTGAGCCGCCGCCGATAAATTGATTTTTGTCGTCGCTTAAATTATACGCGACCGTAATATTTTGAACATTGCGGGCAGCCATTTCCAAAAATCCGTGATTATTGACCGACGTATTATGATGAACGTTAATATCATCCGCATTGAAGTTGTCGTCAACGCCGTCAAGCTCTATAACGCCTCCGTCAGAGCCGTATGGACCGCCGTAAGCACCGTAGTTTTCTATTCGGTTAAATGAGATTTCGTTTCGCCCGGAAACAATCATTATGGCAATCGGACCCCACGACCGCGCCATCATTTCAGTCGCATCGTGCAAATAATTGCGGGTGATGAGATTGTCAGTTCCTTTCACCTTAAATACCGACCGGAGTATAAAAAAATTCGCAGTTTTTTTAACGATATTGTGGTGAGCTCCCAAAGCCAGATACACCGCGCCGAGTTTTTGCATATTTTTGTTTTTGTGGTCAGACTCCGGCGGGTTTGTATTATGGTGGAAATATAGACCGTCAGGATTTGCAAAATAGTCAGTCTTTTTCAAAACTAATTTGGAATGCTTTTCCGGTGTGTAGCCCGTCCAAAGATAAAGCGGGTCAATGCCCAGCCGTTCGCTCAAAGTGTAAGCCGCGAACGTTGTCCCGCGAAAGTTTGCCCCGACGAGCCAGACCGCGTTTTGCGTTGTGAGAATCTGAT
>JALYQJ010000472.1 GCA_030855875.1 Acidobacteriota bacterium | reverse complement strand
TTTGCCGTTTGAGAATACTTCGGCAAAAGCGGAGTTTAACTGGGTCGGCGAAAGTTTTGCCGGTTCGCTCGCGGACTTGTTGAAAGTTCCGAGTCTGAATGTCGTTTCAAACGACGAACGAAAAATTATTCAGCAGCGTTTGCGGATTCCTTTGACGAATTTGCCGAGTCTGGCGACTTCTTTGAAATTGGCGCGTGAAAGTCAGGCGACGCTTTTGATTGCGGGCAAATACAATATTATTCCAGCGCAGGGCGATACGGCGGCGACGCTGACTGTGACGGCGAAAATTATTCGGGTTAACGAAGGCAGATTTTTGAGCGAAGAGCTTTCCGACGGCAGAAGAATTACGCGCGACATAAATTTGACCGACGCGCTCGCAAATCTGCAAACCATTCAGGGACAAGTCGCATATCAGATTCTTTATCAACGCGATAAAGCCTTGTCATTTTCGCAAAACGATCTGGTCGTGTCGGCGAATAAAATTCCGGCGCGGGCGTTCGAGGCTTATACAAAAGGTTTGCTGACGAATGATTTGCAAGCCCGCGAAAATTACTTCAAAAACGCGATGCGGCTTTACGGTGAAGCAAAATCAGGCGAAACTTTCGCAGATGCTGCGCTCGAACTCGGACATTTATATTTGAATCAGCGAAAGTTTTCCGATGCTATTGATTATTTTTCGCGGCTGCCGCAAAATTCCGCGTTTTACCCGGAAGCGGCGTTTTATACCGGCTTGATTCAGTGGCAGCAAAATAATTATGAACAGGCTCTCGCCGTTCTCCGACCGCTCGCCGAAGATTTGAAATTAACGAGCGTTTACAACACCATCGGCGCGATTGCGGTGCAGGCTTCGCGGGCGGAAAAGAAAAATCAGGGGAATTCGGCGAAATTATTAAACGAGGGTTTGGAACTTTTGAAAAAGGCGGCGGAATCCGCACCAAATGAATCGAACGCGCGTTTTAACTACGGAATGGCGTTGTTCTTAAATACGAATTACGTTGAAGCGGTCGCGCAACTGCGCCCGGTTTTAGCCGCCAATCCGCGCGACGGCGAATCGTATTATCTGTTGGCGAAAGGTTTGGAGCAGTTAAAAGACGCGACCGCCGCCGATTTCGATAATCAGGCGAAGCGTTTTTTAACCGAAGCGAATAAATACGCCAAACTCGAAACCGAATGGCTGCGTTCAAAGACAATCGGCGATATAAATTTGCGCGTCGAACAACCGGTACGAAAGGATTTTGTCAGCGTAGTTTTAACCAGAAATCAGGTGAAACCCGTCCAAACGCCGGTCAACGAAGCCGAATCGTTGCTTGTTCAAGCCCGCACGCTTTACAAAAACGGCAGCGACGACGAAGCGATGGCTGTTTTGCGGCGCGTTCTTTCGAGCGAGCCGATGAATGCCGAAAGTTATTTGATATTGGGCAAAATACATCTGCGGCGCGGCGATTTGGAACAGGGCGTAAGTTCATTTAAGACCGCGCTTTTCTGGGATAATCGCCTGATTGACGCGCACGTTAATCTCGGCAAAATTTATCTGGAAAAAAACGACTGCCTGCAGGCAAAAAATTATGCGGCGGCGGCTTCGGAAATTGATTCCGCCAATCAGGAATCCGCAGCTTTACAACGCCTAGTCGAGAGATGTTCCAAATAGTGTAACTTCGAGAGTGGAGAGTGGAGAGTGGAGAGTGGAGAGTGATCGCCGTTTACGCAGCTAAGAATATTTTACAAGTCCGATATATATTGAAGTATAAAGCGGTTTTTCCACTCTCCACTCTCCACTCTCCACTCTCCACTCTCCTGTGGCACGGTTCGTGCAATAGAGTAAACCGGCTAGCTTGATAAAGTTTATTGAGACCCCGCCGCCAACCCTTCTCCGAGCGCAGTCTGCCATTGCGCTTGACCACCTTCCGAGCGTTCCTTCAGTTGTCCTTCCGATTGTGAGCCTGATCTTAACGGATCAGGCTCTCCTGCTTTTAAAGCCGATATTTCCTGAACAATAGTAAATACAAGTGTTTTCATTCAATTTGCGTTGATTCTCTGATTTTACTTTGCAAAAAGAATCAAATTGACTGAGCAATAAACATTTTTACCGTCGAATGACAAAATTCGTCATTTCGCGCCTGACAAAATTTGTGCAGTCGTTTATTTTGACCGTTCAATTTGAAAGAAGTTCAATCAATATGATTTGATTGGTCAAATAGGCGGGAGTTTTGTCCTGATGGTAAAGTCCTCCTCACACGCGAAATAATTTTCTGATAAAATAAAGCGATGAAGTTATCAGTCCTCAAACGCTTTTCGCCCTCTTCAATGAATGCGTTTCTCGCTGTTCTGTCGGCGATTCTGCTGATTCTCGCTTTCCCGGATTTTGAATTGTGGTTTCTGGCTTGGGTTGCACTCGCGCCTCTGTTTTTCGCCGTCGAGCGTGAAAAAGAATCAATAGTTAAATCTCTCTTCGTCGGCTGGATTTTCGGAACGATTTTCTTTTTCGGTTCGTGCTGGTGGCTGACGTTCGCGCCGATAACTTACGCCGGATTTCCCGCGCTCTTAGCTTATTTCCTGCTTTTCTGCGCATCCGTCGCTGTCGGATTCTTTCCCGCGATTTTCGCCGCGCTGTTTTCGATTACGCTGAAAAGATTCGGCGTTTACGCGATTTTCGCCGCACCTTTTCTCTGGACGGCGATTGAGTTTTTAAGATTTTGGACAACCGGAAATAACTGGAACGCGATTGGTTATTCGCAGGCTTTTGAAACTTTATTTGCTCAATGGGCAAGTATTGGTGGAATTTATTTAGTTGGATTTATATGTTTTTTTTCTAATGCGCTAATTTTCTATGTTCTAAGAACCAAGAGTAAAAACGCCGGTTATTTATCAGCAACATTACTCTTTTTGTTTATTGTTATTTCCTTGTATTCTTCCGCTGCTCCAAATTATCAAATCGAAAAAGAAAAGCAGGGTTTTGTCGTTGCCGTTCAGCCGAATGTTCCGATGAGCGGATTAAATTATCAAAAATCTCAACAGCTCAGACAAAAACACATTGAACTCGCCGAAGCAGCTTTGCAAAAGGTTCGACAAATTAATAACACGGAACAACCGATAACCGTTATTTTTCCCGAATCGCCGATGAATTTTATGTATTCGGAAGACGCGGAATTTCAGGAATTCGTTCGCGCTTTCGCCGTCAAAAATAATGTTTCGGTGCTTTTTAACGCCGCCGAACCTGACGCGGAGAATAAAGCGTATTTCAATTCCGCCGTGATGGTTGACGCTTCGGGCGAGAAGATTGCTCAATATGATAAAATTTATCTCGTTCCGTTCGGTGAAAGCGTTCCCGCGCCGCTGCAAAACATAATGCCCGCGCTTGTCGGAAGTTTTTCTTACGGCAAAGAATACGATTTGCTGTCGTTCGGCGAAGCTAAAGCGGGAGTGATGATTTGTTTTGAATCGCATTTCGGCAATCTTTCACGCGAATTTGTCCGCAACGGCGCGGATGTTTTAATTGAGATGACGAACGACGGTTATCTGGGAAAAACGCCCATTTTGCGACAGCATTTAGCAAACGCGGTTTTTCGCGCCGTCGAAACAAATCGTCCGATTTTGCGCGTGACAAACGTCGGAATCACGGCTTATATTAACGAACGCGGCGAAGTTTCCGACGCGGCTGAATCATATACGGAAGCGACGCGCGTTTGGACGGTTGCCAAATCCGACGGAAGCCAAACTTTTTATGTAAAATACGGCGATTGGTTCGCTTGGCTTTGTTCGCTAGTTAGTTTGGCGTTATTATTTTTGAGTTTCTGGAAGAAAAAAGAGAATGAGGCGTAAATTTTTAGTTGCATTAATAGTCTTTTTTGCAATATACGGTTTGAGTTACGTTTTGATTCGTCAAACCAAACAGGAAATTTGGGAGCGCGACGGAAAAACTTACGTTATATTTCCTAAAGATAAAATTCTCCACTATTTATATCGCCCGTTGACTCTGATTGACGCAAAAATTACGGGCATTGGTTTTCATATCGGTGAGCATAGATAATTCATAAAAATGGAATCAGCAGATTTACAAACAAAATACGAAGAAATAAAAGATAAAGTTACCCAACTTGGGAGGTTTCTTTGACGCGCCGAAGAAACGCGGCGAGCTTGAGAAATTAGAAGCGCAGATTTCCGAGCCGGATTTTTGGAACGATTCCGAAAAGGCGCAAAAAATCGTGCAGGAGAGAAGCCGCGTCGAACGCGCTCTGCAAGGTCAGGAAAAATTTGAAACGGCGATTTCCGATGCCGAAATATTATTTGAATTCGCGGAAACCGACGAGAATTCGGTTACAGAATTAAACGATTTGATCGTCAAACTCGAAAGCGGAGTTGACACGGCGATAACCGAAGCCCTGCTTTCCGGCGAAACCGACGCGAACAACGCGATTTGTTCGATTCAGGCGGGCGCGGGCGGAACCGACGCGCAGGATTGGGCGCAGATGCTTCTCAGAATGTATCTGCGCTGGGCGGAAAGAAAAGGTTTTAAGGTCGAGATTTTAGATGAACAATCGGGAAGCGAAGCCGGTTTGAAATCGGCGACTTTTCGCGTCGAAGGCGAATATGCTTACGGGCTTTTGTCAACCGAAGCGGGCGTTCACCGGCTCGTTAGAATTTCGCCATTTAATTCCGGCGGCAGCCGCGAAACCTCGTTTGCTTCGATGTTCGTTTCGCCGGAGATTGACGAAAACATCGAAATCGAAATCAACGACAAGGATTTGCGCGTAGATACTTATCGTTCGTCGGGCGCGGGCGGTCAGCACGTTAACGTCACCGACAGCGCGGTTCGCATCACGCATCTACCGACAAACACAGTCGTCACCTGTCAGAATCAGCGTTCGCAATTGCAGAATCGAGCGGTTGCAATGCAGGTTTTGCGCTCAAAACTTTACGAACTCGAACTTGAAAAACGACGCTCGGACAGCGCGGAACTCGAAGCGACGAAGCAGGATATTTCATTCGGCTCGCAAATTCGCAATTACGTTTTACATCCGTATCGGCTCGTTAAAGATACAAGAACAAAATATGAAGTTTCCGATGTCGAAGCCGTTTTAGACGGTGCGATTGACGAGTTCATTAAGGAATTTTTGCTTTTCAAGAAAAACGGCGGGTAGGTTCCAGATTTCAAATTCCAGATTCCAAATTTAGCCGGAACGTATTAATCTGGAATCTGGAATTTGAAATTTGGAATTTAAAGGCAATGGCAGCGGAAATCGAAAAAAAACAAACTTCGGCGAAAATCATTTCGCCGGCAAAACACAGTTCGCACACGAACGAGATTGTCGCTGTGGCTTTGCTGGCGTTGGCGGTTCTCGTTTTTTTGTGTTTGGTAACTTACAGCCCGACCGATTGGTCGTTTAACACGAGCAGCTCGCAAAAAACGCAAAACTGGATCGGCGTTGTCGGCGCGGTCGCCGCCGATTTAATGTTTCAGGCTATCGGAGTTTCGGCTTACATTTTTCCGGCTTTGCTCGGTCTCATCGCGTGGCGCGTTTTTCACACCGAGAGCCTAATTCCGCGCATCAGCCGCATTTTCGGATTTCTGTTTTTTATCGTTTCGGCTTCGGGTTTGATAAGTTCGCTCGAATGGCGCGGCGGACTTGTCGGCGCGGTATTTTCCCAGTTTTTGGTTTATTTACTTAGTCCGATTGGTGCGGGAATTTTATTGTTTACATTTTTGACCGCTTCGATTCTGATTCTGACGAATTTTTCATTCTTCGGATTTTTCGACAAACTCGAAATGCCGATGGAAAATCTGCGTCTTCGTTTTGCGGAACGGTTCAAAAAATATCGAATTCGCCGCGAGGAAAAACAAGCCGAAGCCCGCGAGCGTCGGGAAAAACTTCAAGCGGAACGAGACGAAAAGAAAGCCAACTCTTCACCGACAATCTCGCTTGGTGAAGCACTTGCCTCAAAACTAAACGGAAAAGCTGATAAAAACGGCGTGAAAACTGCCGTTGTGATTGAACGTTCGGCTGTTCAGACCGAGACAGAAAACGGA
>JALYQJ010000446.1 GCA_030855875.1 Acidobacteriota bacterium | reverse complement strand
TCTGATATTTTATCTTTTGTGGTAAATAACGAATCTGACAGCAGTAAATTATCTGATTCCAAACCGTATCAAATCACTTTTGAGCAGCGTCCCCATTATCTCTATGTTTATGTCACGGGCGAACACGACAGCTACGAAATTTCTTATCAATACTGGCTGGAAGTTACCGAATACTGCCAAAAAATCAATTGCGATAAAATTTTAATAGAAGAAGACATCGCGGAATCCGTTTCGCTCGCCGATGTGTATAAATTGGCGAGCGATTTACCGAAAATGGGATTTCTCGGCGTTCGCGTAGCCTTTTACGACCGTTACGCCGATCAGCAGGATTTAAACGAATTCGGCGAACTCGTCGCAAGCAATCGCGGATTATACGGAAAGATTTTCAACGACTTAAACGATGCGGAGAATTGGCTTTTATCTGTATAAACACGCTTAATCCAAACTCACCAAAGTCAAACTCGAAGTCGGACTGATTCCGTTGAGAGCATTTTGCAAAAGCGGCACAATTCCTTCGGCTTCCATATATTCTCTGCCGAGCAGTTTACGAAAGCGTTTGTCCTTCGTTTCGCCGGTCACTTCCTTTAACATTCCGCGACAAAATGCGGTGACGAGTTCCGGCGCGAATTGTTTTCCGGCGTTTCTCTGCAAATCTTCGACGACTTCGTTTGCCGGACGACGGCGTTTATAAGGTCGGTCGGTCGTCATCGCGTCGAACGAATCGGCTAAATTTACTATTTTGGCGATATACGGGATTTCTTTGTCGTATAAACCGTCGGGATAACCGCGTCCGTCGAGCCGTTCGTGATGATATTTCGCGGCGAGCGGAACGTCGGTATATGGATGATGAATCGGGAGCAGAATTTCGTAGCCGATTCCAGGATGTTTGTTGAGTTCGGCTGATTCTTTGGCGTTGATGCGATACGGCGCGTTGATGATGTTGCGCTCGACGGTTAATTTTCCGACATCGTGGAGATAACCGGCGACCGCAACGCCTTCGATTTCGCTTTCGTCGTAACCTAATTCCTGCGCGATAATTTCCGAATATTTTCCGACTCTGACCGAATGACCTTCGGTGTATTTGTCTTTGTAGTCAATCGCAGCGGCAAACGCTTTGACCGTATCTTTGTAAGTCATTCGCAAATCGTCGTAAAGCTGACGGTTTTCGTCGGCGCGACGTTCGAGTTCCGCCAGCATATTTCTTTGCGCGATGCCGCCTCCGATATGCTGCGCCATCGCGCTGATGATTTCTTTGTCGTAACTCGAATAAGGCTCGCCGCTCGCCTTTTCGCCGAGAAAAATCAAGCCGACGATTTCATCGCGGATAACGAGCGGCACGGCGAGTTCGATGCGCTTTTTCTCAAAGCTCTGATCGTATATTTGGAAAAACGGCAAAACCCGCGCCTGCGCGACTTCAATCGGAAACAAACCGTTTGCCAAAAACTGTCGTTCGTCTTCGTAGCAGAGATTCAAACCGAGCGGAAAATCATCGCCGAGTCCGCGCACGACGAGCATATTCAATTCGTGTTCAAACCGCGAAAAACGCGCAATGCCGCCGCGCATAATCGCCAGACTTCCCAAAAGCAAATGCAGCGACATTCGCATCATTTCCTGAAAATTCTGCTTGTGCGCGACCTCCGAACCGAGTTCGGCTAACGCGCCGAAAGTGTGAATCAGTTTTTGTTGATTTTCCATCTTTAGAGTGGAGAGTGGAGAGTGGAGAGTAGAGAGTTAGTGCTGTTGCTTTAACTCTCTACTCTCTACTCTCCACTCGTTACTGTTACGTGATTTGTCAGTCCGAGCATCTCGAAAAGCTCGATTGTATCATTATTAACGTCGGAAAAAACGATTTTCGCGCCCGCATTCGATGCCGCGTCAATTACGCCGAGCAAAATGGAAACGCCGATGCTGTTGACGACTTCCGTTTGCGCGAAGTTGACGACCAGATTTTTATAACCCGCATCCAATTGCCGCCGGCATTCGCGCTCGATTTTTTCGCCGCTCAATTTGTTCAAATAATCGTTAGCATAAACGGTCGCGGTTTCGCCATTCGTTTGAACAGGAACATCAAAAGTAGTTTGCACAGATTTTGTTTGTTGATTTACTCGAAAAGACTTAGAACTTGACAGCTAAGTTAAAACTTAAACGTGCCGTTTGTCAACTATTTTGTAAGTATTTAGTCATTGATATTTGCGTTCCGTCGTCGGTTTCCTCGAATTTAACTTCGTCCATCAAAGTTTTCATCAATTTCAAGCCCCAGCCGCGTCTGCCTTCGTCGGGCGTAATTTCTACAGATTTTTTGTCGGACAGGCGCAAGCCGCGATTGGCAATCGTGATGACGATTTTATCGTTTTCGACGGCGAATTTCTGATAAATTTTGCGGTCGGGACTCAAACTGTGTTCGGTCGCGTTGATACAGGCTTCGATCAGCGCGGTTTTGATTTGGTTAATCGCCTTCGGGGCGAAATGATGACGGCGGGCGATTTCTTCAATCGTCTGCGCGGCGATCATTTCCGTATCTTCGCCCATCGGAATAATTATTTCGTATTCGTTAGCCGTTAATTTTTCGCCCGTCACGACTTCGGCATCGAGAGTTTTTATGAGCAGTTCGACTTGTCGGCGGCTCGAACCGAATGCGTTCCGGCGGCGCAAAACTTCAACGGCTTCCGGGGAAAAGCCTTCGGGCGCGATCAGCCATATTTTGAAATTGAGAAAATTGCACATCAGCGCGACGACTTCCAGACGGTCGCACCAGAATTCGGTCAAATCTTTTGCCGCTTCAAGTTTTGAATCAATTTCCGCCGCCATCCAGATCGTTTCGTCTTCGTCGGTGTATTTCGATTCCTGAAAACCGACCGCGACCGCCGAGCGTTCCTTTTCGATTGACTGCTCAATCGGCGGATAAAACGCCATCGTGTGCGCTGAGTAGACGAGCTGCGGCAGACGAATTTTTTCCGCATCTTTGGCGAGGGTTTTCAGCAATTCGTCGGTCGGCGCACCTTTGTATTCGTCACGAAAACGGCTGTAATCGAGCAAAGCGAGCGGAATTTCCTGTCGGTCGAAAACCGAAAGAAGTTCGCGCAAACCAATTGACGAATTGCGCCGATAAACCCGCGCCATCGTTTTCGGAGCGCGTTTCAGATATGACGAAAGCGATTCGGCAACGGTCAGAGCGCGGTTTTCGCCCATTACTTCGAGGCGAAAACGCGCCGCAATATAATCGGTCAAAACTTCGTTTTCCTTCATCGTTTCGGCGTGATTTGACGAAAGTCGAATCATCTCGCCGGTGTTTAAACGACTGACCGCCGCGCGAAAATCTTTCTCATCGAATCCGGCGCGTTTTCGCCACGCTTCGATTGGCGTTTGTTCCTTTTCAATCGTCAGCGAATCGAAAAGAAGCCCGATAATATTTTTCTGCGTTCCGACATTCGGAGAGATTTGCGCCAAAACGTCGTCGTAAAATCTGCCGATTCTTCCGCCGAAAAGCTCGTCCGTGTAAATTTTTTCGACTTGACGGAAACAGTCCAGATTCTGCCGCCGTTCGCTCGCCGCCAGAAACATAGATTTTATAAACTGCGGATTTCCCTGCATCTGCGCGGCTAACAAATCACGTGTCTGCTCGTTGATTACAACCGAAAATTTACCCGCCAAATCTTCCGCAAGCGTTCCGGCATCGGAAAACGAAAGCGGTTCGAGCCGCATAATCTCGTAATTTCCGCCAATCGCGTCAAATAAAAAACGTCGTCTGCCCGCAAAAACGAATGACAAACCGGAGTGAGAAAAAATGTCGTGCAATTCGGCGAGAAAATCGGTTTCGCCCGTCAGATTTTCGGCTTCGTGCAGATCATCAATTATCACGAAAATCTTCGTATCGTCAGCGACGGCGCGAAGCGGCGCACTCAAAGCCTGCCGTACAAAAGCGCGTTCGTCGTTCGTTTCGCTTTCGTTCTGATAAATTTCGACAAGCCGGTCAATCCAATATCCGTCGCCCGGAACGGCGATTCGCGCAAGTTCGGAAACATCGCCGCTGAAATTCAGAAGTTTCGCGTCGCGTCGGCGAAAAGCGACCGTTTGCTGTAAAAAATTTTGTAAGAACCGAAGCGCGGACTGCCGGACTGTTTCATCCGTTTTTTTAAGCGCGAAGTAAAACGGAATCGTGTTCTTCTGTTCGCAGAAAAGCCGGTCGAACGCGGTTTTGAGAAGTTCCGTTGCACCCGCCGAAGGCGCGGATAAAAGCAATAATCCCGGCTTTGAATTTTCGCCTTTGGCGTGCCGCATCAGCGCGTCTAGTTCGCGCGTTCTGCCGATTAAATTTCCGGCGGTTGATAAAATTCCCTTTCGCTGCAAATTGCTCATAAAATTATTCTAATTTTTTAGACCGCGACGGATTCATAAATCTGCACGTTGTTTTTGCCTTTTCCTTTGGCTTGCCGAAGTGCCTCATCAGCGGTTTTAATTATTTTTTCCGCAGTCGAAACGTCGGGCGAAAAAGTCGTCACGCCGATGCTGACGGTTATCTGCCGCTGCGGAAAATTTATTTTTTCGACGCTTTGACGGATGCGTTCACTAATCGAAAAAGCCTCGTTTAAAGTCGTCTGCGGAAGCAGAATGCAGAATTCTTCGCCGCCGTAACGCGCCGCCACGTCCGCGCCGCGCAAAGTTGACGTTATTGCTCTGACCGATTGCCGCAACGCGTCGTCGCCGATTAAAACGCCGAAATCTTTGTTGAACCGACCGAAATCGTCAACGTCAATCATCAAAAAACTCATCGGATAACCGTCGCGGCTTGAACGCTTTATTTCTTCCGCCAGACGCACTTCCAGATAACGACGATTTAAAAGTCCGGTCAGCGGATCGGTGACGGAAAGCTGTTCAAATTCACCCGCTTTATCTTTAAGCGAAGCGCGGTCAACGGCAACGGCGATTTGCGGCGCGATTGCCTGAAGCAATTCCAAATCAAAATCACCGAAATCGGCGCGGTCGGCGCGGTCTGTAAAATTTAAAACGGCGATTCTCCGCTCGCCGATCATAATCGGACAGCTTAAAAACGAATCGGTTTTGTATTGCCAATCGGTCGGTGCGGAAACGATGCCGCTTTTCCCGATTTCGGACACGACGAGCGGATTTCCGCTCTGCAAAACCGGCAGCGCGATTCTTTCGCCGATCTTTTCGCCGGTTAAATCGTTGATGATTCCGATTAATGATTTCGCCTCTAAAAGTTTCGTCTTTTCGTTGTAAATTAAAAGCGATGCGCGTTCGGCGCGAAGCAGTTCGGCGGAAATTTGCGTCAGATTATGCCAGAAATCTTCCGCATCAATTTTTTTCAGATTTTCATTAAACTTTCGCACCGCCCGTGTCAGGAAATTGCGCCGCGCAAGCTCTTCGCGCAGACGCAGAATTTCGAGTTCGGAGGCGACCGTGCGGCAAAAATGCGCGAGTCGGCGTTTTTCGCTTTCGCCGGTTAATTTGTCGCCGACGGCAAGCGCGCTTCGCACTTCGCCGCCGACGGAAATCGGGAAAAGATTAATGATTTGCGGTTCGTCGCCCGGATTTCGGCTTTTTCTTTCGTGCAGTTCGAGCGAAATTTCACGCCGCGCCGCGTCAAGCAATCTTTCGTCGTCGGCAGAAACGCCGATTTGAATTTGCCGCTCCTTCATTTCGCCGACCGCCAAAATCGTTTCCAGCCGGTTTTCACGAAGTTCGAGCCAGATCATCGAGGTCAAACCGTAACGCTTGTTTAGAAAATCCAGAATCGAAACGCAAGCCTGACGATAATCGAGTTTCAAAAGCGACCCGAAAAGCGAACGCCAGGCAGTAATTTCTTCGGCTTCGTCGCGGTTTTTTCCGGCAGTTTTTTCGTAATCTACCTTAGTTTGCGTCGTTTTTTGGTGAAATTGTCCGACGAGTTTGGCGATTTCTTCAGTTTGCCGGGAAATTCCCTCTAATGCCGCTGCGTCTTCGGCAGTCTGCGGCTTGTCATTCTCAAAAAGAGTGTCTCTTTCTTCGCCGCTCAATTTTTCCAAACGACCGGCGAGCTTTTCCAGATTTTGCGGCGAGCCGGTCATTAAAACATTTTCAAAAAACTGTGTCGGCGGAAATTCGCGCCATTCGCCGCTCACGGCTTTTTCCGTCGCTTCGCGGTAATTGACGAATTTTAAAAAAGTTCTGCCGACGATGGCGACAAGCGGTTTTTCGCCGGTTTCGAGCGGAACTGCCTGACAGTTTAAGCCCGCGTAACATTCGTAAGAAACGGTTTTTCCGGCTTCAGTCGCCCAATCGAAAGCCTGACCGCAGAATTCCTGACAGCGCGGCGCAAATTTTTCTGAAGAATACAGTGCGCGGCACATCGAATTGTTATTCGCTCCGTCAATCGGCGCGGTTTTTCCGTCGGCGACGATAATCGCCAAACCGCCTTCTCCGGCAAGTTTTTCAAGAATTTGATTTTCGGTGTTTTTCCGGCTCGCGCTCATCTGAATTCTGAGTAAATTTCTCGTCTGCTTAAAGTTCAGCAACCATTTGCTTGAACTTTTTAGATTTGGTCTCGTCTGCTTAATACAATCAATCGCCGACGATTTTCAAGAAAAGCAGGATGAATATTTTCTTTCTCAAATTATGGCATACAACTTGTTTTCATTTCTATTTACACGACAAAACCGAATCGAAGCCGAACACTTGGCGTATTTGTCGAAATTTAACGGAGGAATTATGAAAACTAACTTGGAAGGAATCAAAGTTGCGATTCTGGCAACCGACGGATTTGAACAAAGCGAGCTTTTTGAGCCGAAAAAAGCATTGGAAGCGGCGGGCGCGAAAACGCATATTGTTTCGCTTAAAAGCGGCGAGATAAAAGGTTGGGATGAAAAAGATTGGGGCGAATCAATCGCCGTTGACATTACGGTTGACGAAGCCGATGCGGAAAATTACGATGCGCTCGTTTTGCCGGGCGGCGTGATGAACCCGGACAAATTACGGATGAACGAAAAAGCTGTAAGTTTTGTCAAATCTTTTTTCGACGCGGGAAAACCGGTCGGCGCAATTTGCCACGCGCCGTGGATGCTGATTGAAGCCGATGTGTTAAAGGGAAAAACCGTAACTTCATGGTCATCGCTGAAAACCGATTTGGAAAACGCGGGCGCAACATGGATTGACCGCGAAGTCGTCACCGATAACGGACTCGTAACGAGCCGTAATCCGAAAGATATTCCGGCATTTAATGCAAAGATCATCGAGGAGTTTGCCGAAGGCGTTCATCGTCAGCGCAAAGCCGCCGCGCAATAATTCAATACAGTTGTGTCTGCTTATATTTCATCCGCGCACTTTGTATTTTATTGAAAGCCAGCATTTACCGGATCAATATATACTGGCACACAAATTGTTTAGATTGAAGGATAAGTCAGATACGACAATTTTTATTCTTTTTTAATTCTTAAGGAGTTTATTTATGCACCACGAAAACACGAACACAGCAACTAACGACGATGTAATTTCAACGCTTAACAATTTAATCGAAACCTGCAAAGACGGACAGGACGGTTTTCAAACAGCGGCGGAAGGCGTACAAAATTCAAATTTAAAATCGAGTTTTTACGAATTCGGACAGCAGCGGGCGCGATACGTCGGCGAACTGCAAACTCTCGTCAGAGAATTGGGCGGCGACCCGGAAACCACCGGAAGCACTTCGGCAACGCTGCATCGCGGCTGGATTAATATCAAATCCTTAGTCACCGGACAAGATGACGAAGCGATCTTAAACGAAGCCGAGCGCGGCGAAGACATTGCCAAAGACCAGTATAAAAAAGCACTTGAAATGTCTTTACCGGCGAATGTGACGACCGTTATACAAAAACAATATCAGGAGGTTCAGGCGGCGCACGACAAAGTTAAGGCTTTGCGCGATTCGGCAAAAGCCGCTAACGCATAAACGAAAATTTTGATCAACAACCAAAAAAGAGGCTTTATTCGAGCCTCTTTTTTTATTTAGATAGATTGTTGGAATTCAAATTATATCCCGCTTCCGATTGCGCCTAGACCTTCTTTGGCATTTTCTTCGATATGTGGTTTTTCCGCATTGATGCGAATGCAAGCCGCTTGATGTGCCGCTTTGATTTCAACTAATTTCGGCACGATGCGTTTGCAGTCTTCAATCGAGTATGGGCAGCGCGTGTGAAAAGGACAGCCCGACGGTGAATTTATCGGCGAAGGCACGTCGCCTTTTAAAATAATTCGTTCGCGCTTTGCTTCGATTTCCGGGTCAGGCACGGGAACGGCGGAAATCAGGGCGATTGTGTAAGGCATCAAAGGTTCCCGATAAACTGTTTTCGCGTCGCCGAGTTCGACGATTTTGCCGAGATACATTACCGCAACCCGGTCTGACAAATGACGAACGGCGCGTAAATCGTGCGAGATAAAAAGATATGTCAAATTCTTTTCGGCTTGCAGACGCTCCATCAAATTCATAATCTGCGCCTGAATCGAAACGTCGAGCGCGGAAATCGGCTCGTCAGCGACGATAAATTCCGGGTCAACGGCGAGTGCGCGCGCGATTCCGATTCTTTGCCGTTGTCCGCCGGAAAATTCGTGCGGATAGCGTTTGACGAATCTTCGGCTCATCCCGACGGTTTCCATCAAATCCTGAACTCTTTCTTCGATTGACTTGCCGTTTTTCAAACCGAAGTTGCGAATCGGTTCGCCGATGATTTGCCCGACCGTCATTCGCGGATTCAGGCTGGCATACGGGTCTTGAAAAATCATCTGCAAATTCTTCCGCTGCTCGCGCATTTCGCCCGAACTGAGATTCGCTAAATCTTTTCCGTTATAAAAAACCTGTCCGCCGGTCGGTTCGGTCAGACGCAAAATCGCTTTTCCCAAAGTTGATTTTCCGCAGCCCGATTCGCCGACAAGACCCAAGGTTTCACCTTTTTTAATATCGAGCGAAACGCCGTCAACTGCTTTAACGTGCTTTGTTTCCTTGAAAAGCCCGCCGCCGATTTTGAAGTGAACTTTTAGATTTTGAATCGAGATCAAATCTTTTTCGTTATTTTCCTTCATTCTGTTTTTCCAGTTCCGCTAATCTTTCCTTTAATTTTTCGTTTTCGGCTTGCACTTCCTCTACCGTCATCAAAAACTCATTCGTTTCAGGATTGATAAATCGCAAAGTTTCGCCGGTGTCAATTAATTCCAAACCTAAAGATTCACTCAAAATTCTTTTGTTGGAAATTTCAACTTCCGTTAAAACGCCTTCGTCCAACCGATATACTATCAAAGATGAAGGAAGATGCTTTGAGTCAACTTCATAAACGTAATATTCCTTCACACCGAGTTTTTGATAAATTGCTAATTTACTGCTGACATCATTGAGCCAGGTCGTTTCAGATGCAAATTCGATAACGACCGACGGCACGACTTTTGTTTCCCAAAGTCTATAAACTGATGTCGGCGATTCTTTCAAACCAAAACAAATCATTAAATCGGGCGAAATGAATTTTTTCGGAAATCCCTGCTCATAATAGAGCATTACATTACCGAAAATTTTCACATCTTCACGATTGGCAAAAAATGCCAAAAGCATCGAAGTCAGACGAACGCTTAATAAAAAATGAAGTATCCCTTCGGGCATAATTGATTCGTCGGTATCAGGATAAAAAACTTCTTTATCCGTAACTCGCGGCGGATAAATTCCCTGTTGATTAATTGTCGAAACATTAACGCTCATAATTCTCTCTTTCGGCAACCGATTCAGCATAAACTTCCTTTGCAAAATGGCAAAGCGAATGATGATTTTCGTTTATTTGAACGAACGGAGGAAAATCGCGGCGGCAAATTTCTTCGACGCGATAACAGCGTTCGGCAAACGGACAGCCGGGCGGAAGATGCGCGACATCGGGCGGCAGTCCGGGAATTTGATAAAGCTCCGTGCCTTCTTCGTGCGCCGGATCGGGAACTGATTTCAGCAAGCCTTTCGTATAAGGATTCGCCGGCGTTGCGAATAATTCTCTTGTCGGAGCCTGTTCAAAAACCTTTCCGGCATACATCACGATAATTTTATCGCTCATTCCGGCGACAACGCCTAAATCGTGCGTAATCAAAATCACGCTCGTTCCCATTCTCGTCCGCAAATCCTTGATAAGTTCGAGAATCTGCGCCTGAATCGTCACGTCGAGCGCGGTCGTCGGTTCGTCGGCAATCAACAGTTCCGGGTCGCACGACAAAGCCATCGCAATCATCACGCGCTGGCGCATTCCGCCGGAAAATTCGTGCGGATAACTATCAACACGGCTTTCCGCGTCGGGAATGCCGACGGTTTGCAGCATTTTTATCGCGTGTTCGTAAGCCTGTTTTTTATTATGTCCGAGATGAAGCTGCGTTACTTCCATCAACTGCGTCGAGATTTTCAAAAACGGATTGAGCGAAGTCATCGGGTCTTGAAAAATCATCGCCATTCGCTTACCGCGAATTTTCCGCACTTCGTCAATCGAAAGTTTGCGAACGTCAATTCCGTTAAAAAGAATTTTCCCGTCCACGATTTTTCCCGGCGGTTCGGGAATCAAACGCATCACCGAAAGATTCGTGACGGATTTTCCGCTGCCCGACTCGCCGACGATTCCCAAAGTTTCGCCTTTTTTGAGTTCAAACGTAATTCCGTCAACCGCTTTGACCACGCCGTCTTCGGTTTGAAAATATGTCTTCAAATCTTTAACCGATAAAATTGTGCCGTTTTGATTATTCATTATCCATCTTTATGAAATAAAATTGTAGACTATAAATCCGCTTATTTTTATTGGTTTCCCATCCTTCATAGTTGGAGCAAATTTTGCTCCTCGCGCCGCCTGTTCTGCGGCTTTTCCGAGAATAAACTGTCCGCAAAGAGCTTTTGCTTCGGTGACATTTCCTTGCTCGTCAATTTTTACCAGAACAGCAATTGTTCCGCTTAATCTTTGACTCCTTGCCTCATTTGGGTAAGGAGGTTTTGGGAGAGAAGTCGCTTTGCCATTCACTATTTTGTTTTGTTCGGGAATTTCTCCAAACAATTTCCGTTTTGCTTCATGAAAGGCTTTGCCGCTTTCGACATCAACTTTCTGCGTGGCAACCATACAAATTCTCCATGCGCTAATTTGTTCGATTTCTTCGGCTTCTTTCCCAAAGTTTTTAATTGCCAGATCATACGTTTTCAGATAAAACTCATCAGCTTTTTCAAACTTCTTATCGCGGGCGTAAAAGTTCGCCATATTCAGCGTTGCAAGAAGATTTTCTTTGCTTTCCTTTCCAAATTTCTTTTCTACAATTTCGATTATCATTAAATGACTTGCTTCAGCATCTTCTTTTTTATCATCTAAAAATTGCGAATACGACAGTTTGTCGTAAGCTGCGATTAGTTGTTTGCCTTCTATATTGGGAACTCTCTGATAAATATCAACCGCCTTTTGCAGATTCTCAATTGATTCCTTCAGCTTTTTTTTCTCTCGGTAAATCATACCTAAATTCAAGTAAGCGGTGGCAGTTTCTTGACTTTCGCCTCCATAAACTTTGAAACTCAAATCAACTACTTGCCGTGCAAGTTTAAGTGCTTCCTCAAATTTTCCGCTTCGATACAAAGAAATTGCGTTTCGATTGATTTGTTCAATGGTTTCCTTGTTGTCGCTTTGCGCGTGGATGGAACAAACCGTGAGAAAAACAATTGTTAGAATGAGTTTTTTCATATTTATTACATAATCTAACAAAACTAAAACTTACGCGTTTGCGGGTCGAGCGCGTCGCGCAGACCGTCGCCTAAAAAGTTGAGCGAGAAAAGCGTGAGTGCCATTGTCACGCCGGGGAAAATTAACTGCCACGGATAAATAGCGATATTTTTAATGCCGTCGGAAGCGAGGCTGCCCCACGAAGCGTAAGGTGCCTGAACGCCGAGACCTAAAAACGAGAGAAACGCTTCGGTCAGCATTACGCTCGGAATCGTCAGCGTCGCGTAGACAATTACGGGACCGAGCGCGTTCGGGACGAGATGCCGGAAAATAATATTCGGCGTTGAAACGCCCGTCGCCCGCGCCGCCAATACGAATTCCTGATTTTTGAGCGAGAGAATCTGCCCGCGCACGACACGCGCCATCGTAAGCCACGAAACCAGACCGAGCGCGAAAAACAAAAGAAAAATCTGACTCAAACCTTGATTTCCGGCACCGCCGAATTTTTCGGACATCCATTTGATAAATGTCGGCGTGTTCGGTCCGCCGAAAACCGAAAGCAGCACGATGACGATCAGAATATAAGGAATAGCGTAAATAATATCCACGATTCGCATCATCAGATTGTCAATTTTGCCGCCCATATAACCGGCAATCGCGCCGTAGCTAACGCCGACAATCAAGGACACAAGCGTCGAAATAACGCCGACCATTAAAGAAATTCGTCCGCCCTGCAAAACTCTCGCCAGCAGATCGCGTCCGGCTTCATCGGTTCCCATCGGATGATTTAGCGACGGCGGAAACGATTTGATTAAATTGCCTTCCGATGGAATGTAATCAGCTGTGTAGCCGGTCGTCCAGCGAATAATTGCCGGTCCGATTGTGACCGCGATGACCATAATCACCATCACGACCAGACCGAAAACGGCTAGTTTATTTTTCAGCAGCCGCCGCCACGCATCTTTCCAGAGCGAAGTTCCTTTTACTGTTTCTGTATTTTCTGCCATAACTTTATTTAAGAGCCTAAAATTTCTTCGACTGTCAGCGTTAAATTTTCGATTGCCGCCGATTCAATCGTTTCGCCCGATTCTAAAATTCGCGCCGAATAATAACTGCTGTTTTTCGGCTGCGTATAAACTTCAATCGTTTTATTCTTTAAATTAATCAGCCAAAATTCCGCAATTCCGGCTTCGGCGTAAAGCGTTTTTTTTGTTTCGCGGTCGTATTCGACGGTCGAATCGGAAACTTCGATCAGCAATAAAACGTCCGCCGGTGTCGGATGGCTTTTCGTATAAAAATCTTCGCGCGGTTTGAGCAGAGCAATGTCCGGTTCAGGTTCGTTGTATTCGTCAATATGAATTGGGTCTTGGACAGAAACTATTGCATTCTTTTCAGCCCAAATCGTTAAAATTCTGTTTAATATTTTTACTGTTCCGGCGTGTTTGCTTCCAATGCTCATTTTGTCAATCAAATATCCGTCAATAATCTCCCAACCGCTTTCTTCGGGCAAAATTCCGACTTCGGTCATTTTGCGAAAATCTTCGACGCGAAATCTTTTCGGCACAACCTTTGGAACTTTTTCTACTTCGGCAACTGATGTCATAATTTTTACTCGGTTTTTTACTCGTAACGAATACGCGGGTCTAAAAATCCGTAGGAAATGTCAACCAGCAAGTTGAAAATCATAATTAAAATCGAGAGAAATGCGACGATGCCGAGAATTAAAGGCTCATCGCGGTTTAAGACCGCCTGAATAAA
>JALYQJ010000440.1 GCA_030855875.1 Acidobacteriota bacterium | reverse complement strand
GCGCCGGAACGCTGCGAAGCGTAAAAACCGACGTAGACGTTTGCCAGCCGTCCGTCCGGCGCAAGATATTCGCGCATCGTGTAATCGGAAACTCGCAAAACGCTCTCGGTCTGTTCGCCGAAACGAATCTCGTTTCCCTTCTGCCGCCAATCGCCGAGCGTTTGCGGAATCTCCGTCAAAGACTTTCTCGCAATTTCAACTTCGCCGCGCCGCTCGAACCAGTTGATTAAGAAACCGCCGAGAAGCAAAGATGCGATTAATAAATAAGATGCAATTGGTTTTGGGTTTTGGGTTTTTGGTTTTTGGTCTTTGAATTCAAATTCCTTTTCTTCTGTGTTCCTTTGTAGCTTTGCGCCTTTGCGGGAAACAAATTTCAAAATCACATTACCGGCTATCAATAAAACAAGCGCGACGACGTAGACGAGCCAGCCGGAAACGTCGTGCAGAGTGCTTTCCGTCGCTTGTTTGCCGTAGTAATAAGTCAAAACTCCGGTCGCCGTCACCCGCGCCGCGTTTGTTAAAACCGCAATCGGAATTGCCGAAAGCATTAAAATTATCGTCCGCCAAAAATCGGGGTTTTTCAGCCAAAAAAACCGTTCGTTTTCCGCATCTTGATTTTTTTCGCGCGTAAAATAAGCGAGAATCAAGGCGAGCGTGACGAGCGTCATCATCGAACGAATTCCGCTGCACGCTTCGACGACTTCGAGCGCGATAATCTGCGTCGCGCCCTGCGGCAAAATCTCGATGACATTTCCCTTTCGCACCGTCGGAACTTCAAACAGACGAATTCCCCAAACCGCCGTCTGCGAAGCCCAAATCTGCAAAGGAAACGCAATTTTATTAAAGATTATTTGCGGAATCGGGATTGATAAAAGTAAAAGAGTGAAAGGAACAACGAGCAATTGCAGAATTTTCCCGCCGAAAAAATAACCGACGATTCCGGCGAGAATTAATACGAAAGAAACTCTCTGCGTAAAAAGTTCCGCGCCGAGCGTTCCGCCGAAAAGCATCAAACCTGCAAAAACAACGACGCTTCCGCCGAGCCAAAAACTCGGATTTCGCACCGCTTTTTTCAGCTCGTCAAATTCCGACCAAATGATAAATCCGATAACGAACGGAACCAGCAATCCGTGCGAATAATTTTCGTCCGTCCACCAATCTATGCTTAATTTCGCCAAAACACCGGCATACATAACCGCCAAAGCCGCCGCGATTGTAAACGGTTTCCACAAATTTTTAATATTTATTTCAGGCGAATTCATCTCAAACCAAAAGGAATGAAACACGGAATATCGCGCGTTTTCCGCGACTTTCGGATTATATCAAAATTTCGGAGGAAGTTTAAGAAAATGTTCGCAGTCGGAGCGCGGACATCCCTGTCCGCAATATCGCGCTAGCGATGAAAACTTTCGATTTTATTCAACAATAAATTTACTCGAAGCGTTTATTCGCGCTTTCGCGCTCAAGGCGGACAAAGATGTCCGCGCTCCGACTATTTACCAAAGTTCTATTTCTTCCGGTTCAATATAAAATCTGCCAATTGTTTCAGCAAATTTGTATCTTTCTCTATATTTTTTAATGAATCAATCGCTTGAAAATGAATCTTCTTCGCTAATCTTCGCGTTTCATCTAAACCGTAAACTGCTGGATAAGTCGCCTTTTCCGCCGAAACATCTTTTCCGGCGGTTTTGCCTAAAATTTCGGTCGTCTGCGTTACGTCCAATAAATCGTCGGTGATTTGAAACAAAAGTCCGAGCGACGAGGCGTAGTTTGAAATTGCGCCGAATTCCGATTCGCCGGCTTCACCGATAATCGCGCCCGTTCGCGCCGCCGCGCAAATCAACGCGCCGGTTTTGTTTTGATGAATCGTTTCCAACTGCTCAATCGAAACGGCTTTTTTTTCAGCTTCCAAATCGAGTTGCTGTCCGTCAACCATTTGCGCGGCTGAACGGGCGAGTTCGGAAATAATTTTGACTTTAATCGCGTCCTGCAAATTTTCGTCTTCGGCAATCGCCTGAAAAGCTAAAGTCTGCAAAACGTCTCCCGCCAGAATCGCCGTCGCTTCGCCGTATTTTTTATGACAGGTTGCGCGTCCGCGCCGCAAGTCATCGTCGTCCATCGCCGGTAAATCATCGTGAATCAGCGAATAGGTGTGAATCATTTCGACTGCCGCCGCCGTTCGCAAAAGTTTTTCAGGTTCAATGTTAAAAGCCCTTCCGACCGCCAGACACAGCGCGGGACGAAAGCGTTTGCCGCCGCCGAAAACGCTCCAGCGAATTGCTTCGTAAAGACGGCGCGGCTCGCGGCTTTCGCCCGAAGGAATCAGTTTATCGAGCGTTTCGTCAATGATTACGCTCGATTCGTTGAAAAAATTATCCAGAATATTCATCAGAAAAAAAGGATAGCTTGCCGAACCGCAAATCGGCAAAGAGAAACGTAAATTTACGCGGGCGAATCGTTTATGATTAAATGGTTTCAGACAAGTTGCGCCGCCATTCGCGCGAAAAATCGGGAATAACAAGCAGAGAAGCATCAGAAAAACAGCAGAAAAATAAATGTCAATTAGCAAAGAAGAATTTCGCTCCGCACTCTCGCGTTTCGCCAGCGGCGTAACGGTCGTCACGACCAAGGACAACAACGGAAAATTTTACGGCATCACGGTCTCGGCGTTTTGCTCGGTTTCACTCACGCCGCCGCTCGTTTTGATCTGCATCGAAAAAGACACCGGCAGCTATCACGCCTTCGAGCAAAGCCGCGTTTTCGTCATCAACATTCTGCGCGAAAATCAGCAGCATATTTCTAATCATTTCGCATCGCATCTCGAAGACAAATTCACGGGAATTTTATACCGAAAAGGCATCGAAGAACTGCCGGTTCTTGAAGACGCGCTCGTCAATCTGGAATGCCGTCTGCGCTACTCGCATTCGGGCGGCGACCATACGATCTTCGTCGGCGAAGTCGAAAAAGCGACAATAAAAGACGACAATCCGCTTCTTTATTTTCACGGAGATTACCGAAAAATCGTTGAGTCGGTTTTATAATTTAGTGTAAAATTTCACTCTTTAAGTAGTCCGTAAATTAAGTTTTAAGATATTTGGCATTTTCAGAATTTTGCCGACTTGAGTTAGCCAAATTTATTCGCAAAACTCCAATTCGACATATTTCGTCCGCCACCAAAGCGCAAAATCCTTTTGGCACGTCTCGCAGGCGTGTCTGAGCAGACAAGTGCTATAGTCTTGGACTCGCTGCCCGCCGTTAAATAATAAAAATAAATGAGCAAACAAAAAAGTCGTTTTGAACATCGGAAAAATATTCAAAGATTCTTCAATTTTTTATGACAATCGAAAAAAAACACTTCTTTCCGCCTGCCGCAATTTTGCTTATCTGCGCCGTTTTGCTTACTTTCGGATTAATCAAACGAAAGATTTACGGTCAAGAATCTACGTCTTCGACGACGGCGGAAATGCCGCTCACCAAAAGACCGTTGATTGAAGAATCAAAAACTTTGGTAAAAAAAACCGGCGCGGTTTTCCCCGCCGGTTTGCAGGCGGCGGCTTATGAAAACACAAAACTTAAAAACTCGCTCGGCTGGACTTTCGGCGCGAAACCGCAGCGCGGCTGGTATATTTACGTTCCGCTGATTCAGCAAACAATCGGAACCGAAGCCGAAGCCGAAACGCCCGAATTCGCCCGAACGGTTTTCGACTGGCAGCAAAAGTCCGGGCTTTCGCCTTCAGGCAAAATTGATAATGAAACGCTTCTGAAAATGGTTGAATGGTGGCAGTCGCGCCGGTTAAACAGCAGTCGTTATCCTTCGGGCGAAGAATTATTGAATGCGCCGATCAGCGATTTTTATGATCCGACACGCGATGCCGCGCTTCTGCAAGTCGAGCGCGAAACTTACAATGCTTACAAAAAAATGCTGGCGGCGGCGGCAAAAGACCTCAAGCTAAAAACGACAAAAACCGGCGAACTCGCACCCGATGAAAAATATCTGCGAATAATTTCCTCTTTTCGCTCACGCGAATATCAGGAACAATTGCGCCGCGCTTCGCCGCATTCGGGACGCGCCGGACTCGCCGTCAACAGTCCGCATTTTACCGGACGCGCCCTCGATATTTACGTTGGCGGCGAAGCGACGATTACGAAAGACCCGAACCGCGCCGCGCAGGTCAATACGCCCGCTTACAAATGGCTCGTAAAAAACGCCGCGCGTTTCGGTTTTTATCCTTATTATTACGAACCCTGGCATTGGGAATATGTGCCACACAGAGAATATTTAGTTCGATAATTTTTAAGTCGGAGCGCGGACATCCCTGTCCGCAATGAGCGTCGCTTCGACGCGAAAGTTTCCGCTATATTTCGAGCAGCGAAGGTTTTCTCGCGCTATCGCGCTCAATGCGGACAGGGATGTCCGCGCTCCGACTCGGACTATCGCCTCTTCTTCCTTGCCGCTCCGTTTTTTTTCACAACTGTTTTCTGCGTGACGACAGATGATGTTTGTCCGCCGGTTAAAGCCTTGCCCGTTTCGATATTTTTTACGCTGACGATAAATTTATTTTTCCCCGTTGCCCGCGCGAGCATATTTTTCAATTCAGAATCAGTCAATTCCGACGCATCAACGCCGCTCGAAGCAAGTTCGGCGAGCAGACGTTCGGGCGTGTTGGTTTTCCGGGCGTAAACGTCGGGGTAAACGTGAAGTTTTCCGGCTTCGACGACTAATGTATCGTAAGTAATTTCAACCGGAATCGGCGGCGCGAGTTCAGCCGCCAGAGTTTTTTTAGTCGCTTTGGCTCTGGCGATTTCCTTCGGTGAAACCGGAAGCGCACGGGCGGCGACGATTTTCTCCGCCAAATCATACAAATCCGCCTGCATTACGCGCACACAGCCGTGCGAAACCAGACTTCCCAAGTCGCCCGCGCCTTTTGCCTGATGAATCAGATAACCGTATCCGAGCGGAATTTTCACTTTTCCGAGCGGATTGCGCGGGTCGGTCGGCAGGATAATTTCGCCCGGTTTGACAGTCGAAGAAGCCTCAACCCAATCGCTCGAAGGCGGAATCCACGTCGGATTCCAGATGACATCAGACGCGCTCATAAAACCGACGTAAATCGGATAATCCTTCAGCCCGACACCAATCGGATAGCTTTTTACTTCCTCTCCGTTTTGCCAGAGCGTCATCTGAAATGCCGGAACATTTATCGTAATTTTCAGATTACCCTCGCCCGCCGCGAGCGCGGTTTTTTCAATCACGCCGCCGGTCAATTTGTCGGAACGCGCCGAATCGCGCTTCATATCCAAAATGTAGGACTGTGCCGAAACGGTGTAAACAAAACCGCTCAAAGACAAAATAACCGACAATAATTTAGTCGAAAAATTATTATTTCCCAATGTCGTCATATTAAATAAATTAGCAATTTTCACGGCTATTTGTCGCTCTCCGGCGCGAAAAAGTTGTATCGGTTTTGCTGAATGCAAACAACGTCTGAAGAAACTTTGCGGATGAGGCAAATTCTTCGACAATGGTTTTTTCTTTGACTCAAAGGCTTTTGAAAGTTAATCTTTTGAAAGCGTTTAATAATCGAAGCGTTTTTTACAAGCAGATTTTTTTTCATTTTTTCAATGGAACATCTTTCCCAACTCATCGAGCAATACGGCATTTACGCCGTTTTCGTTCTCTGCACGGTCGAAGGCGATATTACGCTTTTGATTTCAGGGGCGATGGCGCACGGAAATTTTTTCGGCAGTTACAGCTTTTGGCGGGTTTTTCTCGCGGGAACGCTCGGCGGCATCGTCGGCGATAACGTCGCGTATTTTATCGGGCGAATGTTTCGCAAGACAATCAAAGATTATCGCTTTTACGAAATGGCGCGACCGCGCATTGAACGCTTGATCGAGAAATTCGGCAATTTCGCGCTGATTATTTCCAAATACATTTACGGCATTCGGGCGGCGATGTGTTTGTTTTACGGCATCGGCAGAATGCGTTACCTGCGTTTTTTGGCTCTCGACACGATAAGCTGCATCGTCTGGGCATTTGTTCTGGCAAGCATCGGTTATTTTTTCAGCGGCGCGATTTCGAGCATTATCGGCGATTTCAAACAAATCGGCATCGCGCTTTTTTTCGTCGTTTTAGTCGGCATCATCATCTTTTTCGTCGTCGAACGCTATTATCTGTCGGAAAAACTCGAAGACGTAAAACCGGAAACTATTCACAAAATCGAGGAAAGACTTCACAAAGTCGAAGAAGCCGCGCAGGGAAAACTGCACGACATCGGCGAACGACTGCATCTGACCAACGCGCCGAACCGCGAAGAAAAAGCTGCGGAAGACGCGAAACCGCCGAAAGAAACTTCGCAGGCGGCGAAAAAATAGCTTCTCCGGCTACTCATTTTTTATTAATTTGCGTTAATATATTCAGTCGCTGACCGACATTTTTTTTATTCGACACCAAAATTTAAGAGGAAAAAACCAGAAGTGATAATCGAATCATCTGCTCCGACCAGAGTTGATCTGGCGGGCGGAACCATTGACATTCCGCCGCTTTTTTTGTTTCACGAAGGCGCGGCAACCGTGAATTTCGCCGTCAATCTGATGGCGAACTGCCGCATCGAAACGCGCTCCGACGACGTGATAACTCTCGAATCAATTGATCGCGGAGTCAGTTTTGAAACTTCGCTCGATAAAATGAGCGAACTGAAAAACGAACCGTGTCTCGAACTGCTCGCCAAACTCGTCTATTTTTTCAAACCTGAAACCGGCTTTAATATGATTACTAATTCCGAAGCTCCGGCGGGCGCGGGTCTTGCCGGGTCTTCGACGCTCAACATCGCCTGTATCGGCGCGTTAAATCGCCTTGTCGGAAACCGTTACGCGCCGGAAAAATTTATTCAGATTGCGGCAAATGTCGAATGTCAGGTGATTCGCGTTCCGACCGGATTTCAGGATTATTATTCGGCGCAATACGGCGGCACGGCGGCGATTCATTTTCGCCCGGACGGAATGGAGCGCGAGGCTCTGGAAGTTGACACGAAAACTTTGCAGGAAAGAATCGTCGTCATTTACACCGGAGAGCCGCGCAATTCCGGGACGAACAACTGGGAAATGACGAAACGCCACATTGACGGCGACCGCGAAATCTTCGATATTTTCGAGGGAATCCGCGATTCGTCGCTGCATCTACGCGAGGCGTTGCTGAAAAACGACTGGAATTGGGTCGGCGAAATTTTGTTCAAAGCGCATCCGCACCGCAAACGGCTCGCGCCGAATATCACTACGCCGAAAATGGACGAACTGATCGAAATCGCTTACGAAAGCGGTGCAGCGGGCGCAAAGGTTTGCGGCGCGGGCGGCGGCGGCTGTATCGCGTTTTTCTGCGAAGAAGGACAACGCGCGGCGGTCGAAACGGCACTGGCGGGCGAAGAAAGCGTCGAAGTTTTAGACTGGCAAATTTGCGCCCAAGGTTTGGTCGTCAAGGAATCGTGAATTTTTTGGGGTTTATTTTTGGAGGTAATTATATGAAAAAATCAATTCTTTTTACGCTGCTTTCGATTTTAGTTCTGAGTTTTTCGGTTTCCGCTCAAAATGCCGAATTTAATTCCTCGCGTTTAAATAA
>JALYQJ010000418.1 GCA_030855875.1 Acidobacteriota bacterium | reverse complement strand
GCACGGTCCCGGCGTCGTCATCACGCCGTCAGCGACGGTAATGATTGCCGGACAGCCCGCCGCTCGTCAAGGCGACACTATTTTAGAAGCCGTCGGTCCGCCGAACAAAATCACGAAAGGCGAACCGACGGTGATTATCGGCGGGTAGAGTAGTTATTACGTTTCAGTTTGGGAGGTTTTACAATTGATTATTCGTCAGAAACAATTTGAGGTGCTTCAGGAAGTTGCCGACAAAAACTTTGTCGAAAGGATTGTCGGGCATTTGCAGGAGAAGCACGCCAGCCTTGCCGTCGAACTTCCTTCCGGCAAATTGATTGTCAGCGATATTCCCGTCGAAACTTTGCATCGCTTGGTGAGCGGCGGAGTTGCTCAGGCGCGAGAGTACGGAATAACGTGGGAAACTAATTTGACTTCGTTTGTCGTGATGATGTTCATAGCATCGCCTAATTTTCACTTGCATTCTGCTGTCAATGCCATTTTGCAGGATGAAGACGTTAAATCGGAAGACCGCGTTGACCGGCTTGTCGAAAATATAACCGAAGCGGAATGGCAGGATGCGAAGGAAAGCTATGATCCGCAGGCTTGGAACTTAAACGCTTAGGAGCAATCTATGTCTATTTTGAATGATATTGCAAGCGCCATTGGCAATGCTGTAAAAGCGGTAAAAGAGTTTTTCTCGCCGTCTCCGCCGTCTCCGATTACGCCGTGTCCGGCAGCAGGCTTCGCCACGCAGGACGAAGCGGCAAAAGCCGCTTTGACGACGGCAAATCCGCATTCAATCAAGGACAATTTAGAATACGCAGGTTTGATTTATAAAGATTCGAGCGGAAAATTTTTCTACACCGGTCCGATCAAAGGGACGGATCAGGGCGCGAATCCGGGAAATGCGCCCGCGCCGTCCGGCGCAACGGTCGTCGGCGATTATCATACGCACGGGGATTATTCGACGCAGGATCCGACCACTAAAGCCGCCGTGCGAACGAGCGATCCGACAAAGGATCAATTTAACAGCAACAACTTTTCGGCGACCGACAAAACCGGCATCGCAAGTGATGGGGCAAGCACTCCAGGTTACAAAGGCTATCTTGGAACTCCGAGCGGCACGTTCCGAAGTTATGACCCGGCGACCGGAACCGACACCACATTATGATCAAGCTCTTTTTAGCGGCAGCCGTTGCTATACTGACATTAGGAGGACTAACATTTATGTCTAATTCAGAGACACTTAAAATACTCGATACAATACAAGGCAGCAGTTTTTTTTCAATTCGGGATGCAATTAACATCTTACAAAACTACCGCGCGAAAGACCTTGCTCACCATAAAATGGAAGTGGCGCGTGACGGGGATTCGATTGTTGTTCTCTTCACATACAAGGACCGGCGGCTAGGCGCGCGCAAGGGAGCAAGGGCAGAAATGAACAATGCCGAACTTGAGACGTTCTCTTCAAAAAAAGACCAGTTAGAAATAATAGACACCATCGAAGGCAATAATTTTCTGGCGATTGAGGCTGCTGCGGAAGCATTTCAGCCTCACGACCCAGATCTCAAACTCTATAAAATTGAAGTGGTGCGTGACGGAAATTCTCTGCTAGTTTTGTTCACTGACAAAGATAGACCTAAGGGCGCACGCGGAAACATCGGAACGCATCCGGGATTTGAAGTAGCACTCGATGCCGACAATCTGAACGTGCTGCGGTCAAATTTCATTCGGTGAAAATCAAAATAACTTCAGAATTAATATTACCAATCGGCTTTAACGGTTTTCCCAGGATAAAACATTATGGATGCGTCATTTCTTCCGGCTTCACATATTCATCAAATTTTTCTCCGGTTAAAAGTCCTAATTCAATTGCCGATTCTTTCAATGAACTTCCCTTTTTGTGTGCGTTTTTCGCAATTTTTGAAGCGTTGTCGTAGCCGACGTATTCGTTTAAAGCCGTGACCAACATTAAAGAATCGTTCAAATATTCATCAATCTGCGGACGATTGAGTTCGATTCCGTTGATGCAGAATTCGACAAAACCGCGACAGGCATCGTTCAATAATCGAACCGAATGCAGAAAATTATGAATCATCACCGGCTTGAAAACATTGAGTTCAAAATTTCCCTGCGAACCGGCGAAACCGATTGCAGCATCGTTTCCTAAAACCTGCGCGGCGACCATCGTTATCGCTTCGCTCTGCGTCGGATTTACCTTTCCGGGCATAATTGAACTTCCCGGCTCGTTTTCCGGCAAAATGAGTTCGCCGATGCCGCATCTCGGACCGGAAGCCAGCCAGCGAATATCGTTGGCGATTTTCATTAAACTGCAAGCGAGAGTTTTGAGTGCGCCGGACGCGAAAACGATTTCGTCGTGTGCGCTCAAAGCAGCGAATTTGTTCGGATGTGCGCGAAACGGCAAGCCGGTCAATTCGGCGATTTGTTTCGCCGCGCGGTCGGCGAATTCGGGATGAGAATTCAAACCTGTGCCGACGGCGGTTCCGCCGATTGCCAAATCGTAAAGTCCGGTCAACACTAATTTTAACCTTTCCGCGTCGCGCTCGATCAACGATGCCCAGCCGCCGAATTCCTGCCCGACTGTCAGCGGCGTTGCATCCTGAAGATGCGTTCTGCCGATTTTCACGACATCGGCAAATTCTTTCGCCTTCGCGTCAATCGCATCGTGAACGATTTGCACGGTCGGAATCAGCGCGTTTAATCTTTCGGCGGCGGCAATATACATCGCCGTCGGGAAAGTGTCGTTCGACGATTGCGACATATTCACGTCGTCGTTCGGATGAACCGGCTTTTTGCTTCCCATCTCGCCGCCCGCGATTTCGATGGCGCGGTTCGAGATGACTTCGTTGGCGTTCATATTTGTCTGCGTTCCCGAACCCGTCTGCCAAACCCGAAGCGGAAAATGCGCGTCCAACTTTCCTTCAATCACTTCGTTCGCCGCCTCGACGATTAAACCGAGTTTTTCCTTCGTCAACTTATCCGACTTTAATTCGTGATTCGTCATCGCGGCGGCTTTTTTCAAAATGCCGAGCGCGCGAATCATCTCGCGCGGCATCACGTCGAAACCGATGTCGAAATGGTGCAGACTGCGTTCGGTCTGCGCGCCCCAATATTTATCCGCTTCGACCGCGATTTCGCCCATCGAATCAGCTTCGATTCTTGTTTGTTTGTCTTGTTTAGTTGCTTCCGACATTATTAAAATTCCTTTATTAAAATTTTTAGATAACTGATTTTACTCAATGTGAGAGGAATTTTTAAAATCAGCGCAGAAACAAATTTAATTGTCTTTGGTTAATTTGCCTTCTAATCTTTCTAAATCAGCACGAACTTCTTTCGCTTTGGGCGAACCGATTTTCTCAAAAATTTCAAGCGATTCCTTGAGATATTCAATCGCAATATCTTTTTCCTCATTTGATTCGGCGAGCGATGCAAATTCTTTCAAAGTCAAAGCAATTTGCATCTTATAACCGATTTGACGAAAGTTTGCGAGACTCTCTTCATAATACTCTTGGGCTGTATCAAAATCGCCGCGCACTTGAAAAATTTGTCCAAGCAATCTTTTATTTTCATTAATTGCTGCGATGTGTTTTATTTTTTCACAAATAGCAAGACTTTCTCGACAACACTTTTCAGATTGGTCAAGTTTTCCTCTGAGAAACCAAAATTCACCGAAAGAATTTAACAAAAATGCAATTCCTGATTGGTCACCTAATTTTCTATAAATTTCAAGACTCTCGTTATAAAGTCGTTCCGCTTCTTCTATTTCACCTTTATCTTTTGCAACATTCCCAAGATTATGTAATGAATCAGCAATTCCTGATTGGTCACCTAATTTTCTATTAATCTCAAGACCTTCATTATAGAGTCGTTCAGCCTCTTCTATTTCTCCTTTATTACTTGCCAGATTTCCAAAATTATGTAGGGCTACAGCTATATCTAACTGATTACCTAATTTTCTTGCTATTTCAAGACCCTCATTATAGAGTCGTTCAGCC
>JALYQJ010000402.1 GCA_030855875.1 Acidobacteriota bacterium | reverse complement strand
CGTCATTATCAACGCCATCTGCCGGGTCATAAGGATTCGTCCAAACTTGACCCAATAAATCAGGATGGTCAAACTGAATACCTTCGTCAATAACACCAACATATACTCCGGCAGAACCAGTATGTCCGACTGCCCAGGCTTCTCCGGCTTGACTGCCGAATTGATTTGCGGGTGTAGTTGCATCGCCATACATTCCCCACAACGAACCGTTTGTATAATACGGATCGTTAGAAACGGCTTGATGCGTGTAAATCCAATTCGGCTCAGCAAATTCTACGTTCGGATTTTGTTCTAACGCACGAATAGCTTCGGACATCGTTACTTCAGGCTGAAAGCGGGCGAGAACTAAATCGCCTTTTCCGTTATAATCGGTTTTTCGTTTTTCACGGACAGTTTCAACCACTTCCGCATTGATGTTGTCTAAATCGTTTCTAGCGGCGGTTTCTGATGTTTCAGATTTAAACTGCACCAGGATTTCACCGGGAACGTAATTCGGGGCATTATAAAATTTTGTTTCTTTCAGGGAATTGTCGTCTCTCTTTTGAGCCTGTTCAGTAACAGTAAAGAATGTGGCGGTAAAAACCGCGCATAAAACAAAAAAAGTTGCGAACGCGAAAAGTTTTTTCATCAGGTCAATTATCTCCTTGGTTTTTGATTTAAATTAAAATAACGAATAGATAAAAGGCAAAAATACCGACGCTAACAAATGTAACTTTTCAAATCTTATAGGGGTTTTATCTAAGTTACAAAAACCAGCAGAAGATGTCAATGCTAATTTTAAGGGTTATAAGGAAAGGTGATGGCAAGGTGAAGGCTCAGAAATAAGTTGACAATCAGAGGTGTCAGCCAAATAAAAGCATTGTCCGCAAAACACGCTGAATGAACCAAAAAAAGGGTAAAACTCCTTTTTCAATTTTTGACTGATCAATTAAAAAGGAAAAGAACTATTTGGAACGAAACAATTATTTTTTCTTAATCTGCGAAACTTTGTCGAATGTCTTGCGAAAATCTTCGCCGCTCATCGAAACGGTTTTGCACATTTCAAAAAGCCTTGAGCGAAGCCGAACGCCGATTCTGTCTTCCAAAGATTCATCACGCTCGACGCGTCTTTCGTCCAGATAATTCGTCGTGAAAATCGTAAGTTTTTTGTCGTTGTATCGCGTGTTAATGATATGCGCCATCGTGTCGCGCACCCATTCGGTAGGTTTGGATGCGCCGATTTCTTCCAAAACCAACACTTCCGCATCAAAAACCGGCGAAAGAACTTTTAATTCGGACGCTTGAGTTTGCGAATTATAAGAATCCTGAATTTCCTTTAAGAGCGCACCGAATTCATAAAAAAGACAGCCGAATCCGCGCTCGCTCAAACCTTTTAGAATAGAAACCGCGAGATGCGTTTTGCCGACACCGACCGTTCCCATAAAAAGAAGCCCGCGTTCGACTGCCGGATATTCGTTAGCCAGACGGAAAGCGTATTTTAACGCTTCGTTTTGCGATTTACTGTAAGCGGTGTAGCTGTGAAAATGACAATCGGTATACCGCTTTGGAATTCTGACTTTATCGAGCTGATTGGTTTGTGATTTTCGCTTGCGGCATTCGCATTTTCGCGCGCCTTTGCCCGCCACGACTTCCATTCCCGAACCGTAACACTTCGGACAAACTTCAGGCTCGTCGCCGATTTCCGGTTTTTCGTAAAAGTCTTGTTCAGGCGCAGTCTGCCCCGAATTCGGGACGGCAAAAAGCGTCGGAAATTTTAATTTCTCTTGTGGCATTTAAGCGATTTATGAATGCTGATTTTCCGTAAAAACCTTGTTCTTTTTTGGGGATTCCGGCAAAACTTTGAAGCCGTGTTTTGGATTATAGCACTACTCAAAATGATTTCAAGTTTTATTTTGTGATTTATAATTCAATAAACATCGGGGTTTCAGCTAAGTCTAAAAAACCGAAAAAGTGAAGTTTCTGTAAACACACGACTTAGACTTAACATAAATTTCACATCCGAACGATTTTTATTAAATGGATTTTTGCTAATGCCGTTCGTGATATATTAAACTTCCGTTTTACAAGAAGTTATAATTTATGAGCATTTTTCGCAGCGTATTAATAAAATTGGGTCTCGCCGACTTCAAAGCCGAGCGAACGCCGATCTCGGTTTTTCTTCTCGACGACGATCAACGCCGCCATCGCTGGTTTAAGAAAAGATTTGAGGGCGACGATTTGGATATTGCCGAAACTGTCGAAGAAGCAAAGGAATTTTTAAGCGAATCGAACTACGACGCGATTTTTCTTGACCACGATTTGCTGCCGCATCATTACGAATCGAACGATCACGACGATTTTTCTTCGACCGGCTACGCCATCGCCGAATGGCTCACCGAAAAAAGCGATTTGCAGCGGGCTTCGACAATCGTCGTTCACACGCGCAACGCCGATGCCGCGATCCGAATGGTGGAAAAACTCCGCGAATCCGGCAGAAATGTTGAATACTGCGCGTTTCCGATGCTCGATTTGAAAATTAAAAATTACTGGAAACGCTGATTTAACAAGCAGAATATTTTTCTATAAACCTGCCAAATTCCATTTGCGAACGATTTCATTAACAAAATTCGCCACTTTGTCGGTGACGACACGGTAATATTCGTCGGCTTTTTTTTTGTCGAATTTCGGATAGCCCTGACCTTTTTGATAAAGACCGATTGAAGAGGGAAACGGAACTGCCAACCACGTTCCGGCGGCGGGATATGTGGTTGCCAAATCGTCTTTGTATCTTTCCGGGTGAACAAGCGTCGGGTCAATCGCCTGAATAAAAGCCGTTTCATTAAGTCCGGCGTGTCCGCCGTCTTCGCCGAAAACCGCCTTCGTTTCGTCTGAAGCGAACGACCACCAATTAATAACGAGTGTCCGCACTTTCTTTTCCGTCGCAACTTCCGCCGCGACCGATTGCAAAACGGCAGTTTGTCCGCCGCCGTGACCGTTTAAGATGATGATATTTTTAAAGCCGTTTTTCGCCAGACCTTCGAGAATTTGTTTGATAAACGGACGATAAGCCGATTCGGTGATTTGAAACGCTCCCGGATACGCTTCCATCGAGCCGGTAATTCCATAAGGCAGCGTCGGCGCAATCATCGCATTCGTTCGTCTGGCGATAGTTTTCGCCATTGCGGTCGGCGCAGTATTGTCCGCGCCGTTGTTGATGACTCCGTGCGGTTCGAGCGTTCCGGTCGGCAGCAAAACGGTATTTATCTTTGACGGCACGGTTTCCCGAAACTCCATCCAATTGATTCTGTCCATCTCGCGTGTCGAAACCAAATCCTTTTCCGTTTGTCCGACAGCGATTGCTGAAAGCGAAAGAAACAGTGCGATTGTGTAAAATAAGCGATTCATCAAATTCTCCTTTTGAATTTTTGTTACATCTTCGCTTAAAGATTACTCACGCGCAATTGAATTTATGATTTTATGAGTTTTCGCTTTGCCGAAAAAATTAATTTGATTGAAGCGCGGTGCTTTCGTCCTTGTAGATTTCAAACATCGGCAGAAAACCGCTCAGAGTCAAAACTTCCTCGACCTTCAACGGCAAATTCGAGAGTTTTAATTTTCCGTCGTTTTGCTTTACCAGTTCGAGCAGCGAAAACAATTCGCCGACACCGCTCGAATCAATGTATTTAACGTGCGAAAAATTGAGCAGGAAATTTGACGTTCCCGTTTTGATTAAACTACGAATTTCTTCGCCTATTTTTCTGCTTCCGCCGCCTAAAATAACATTTCCCTCCAAATCGAGAATCGTTATTTCTTCCGTTTGTCGTTTTGTAATATTCAGCATTTTTCTTTTATATTTTTCTTTTATATTCTGATTGAAAATCAAGAACGGTAAAATTTAACCAAAACGTCTTTGAAAAATTTCAATCAGTCAGATTTCATTTTACTCCGCAAAAGGCATTTTAGCAGTTGACGCTTTAATTTGGAAAAGATACTCGTCAAAGGCTGTTTGAAAAACTGTATTTCATTCATTTGCCGCATTTATTTGGGCAGCAGCAGCGAGAAAACGATGCCGTTCTCATTACGC
>JALYQJ010000397.1 GCA_030855875.1 Acidobacteriota bacterium | reverse complement strand
AAAAGAGTAACCGGCATCGGCGGCGTATTTTTCAAAGCGCAAAATTCGAAAGCGTTGGCAGAATGGTATGAAAAACATCTCGGCATCAAGTTCGGCGGCAAAGTTTACGCGGATTTTCAGTTTCAAGAAAAGGAAAAAGGCTGGACGGCATTTTCTCTGTTTGATTCAGACACGAAATATTTCGAGCCTTCCGAAAAGCAGTTTATGATAAATCTGCGCGTCGAAAATTTGTTTGAACTATTGAAAATATTACGTGCCGAAGGCGTTCACGTTTTTGACGAAACCGAAGACGGCGATTACGGCAAGTTCGGCTGGATTCTGGATTTGGAAGACAACAAAATCGAACTTTGGGAACCGCTCGATTAAATTTTTCGCCGATTAAAATTTGAATTTGCCCTTGTTCACATTTTCAACCGAGTTTTCGATCATTTCTTCGAGAACCTGCAAATTCACGTCTTCGAGTTTGTTGATGTAAAGACACGATTTCCCCGTTTTGTGTTTGCCGAGTTTCGCTAAAAATTCTTCGTAACGCGAAAAACCCGACATAATGTAAAGCGTCAAATTTTGCTTGCGCGGCGAAAAACCCGTGACAAACCATTCGCCTTCGCGCCCCGATTCGTATTTATATTTATAATTTCCAAAACCGACAATATTCTCGCCCCACATTTTCGGCTCGTGTTTGCTCGCCTTTTTCATCAATTCCAAAATGGCGAAACAATCCTGTTTTCTTTTTTCGTCCGCGATGCCGCCGAGAAATTCCGTAACGCTCTGTTCGTTTTGTTTTGTTTTTAGTTCCGTCATATCAATTTTTCCAACCCCACGGCGCATCCGGTATTTTGACCGCAGTCTTTAAATCGAATTTGATGCTGAAAAATCTTTCCGTTCCCACCCGGCGCAAATTGTATAAAAAACCGTCGCCCGCAATCAAATCAATCCACCAGACGTTAGCAGCGGCGGCAGGCAAAATGTCAGCGGTTTGCTGGTCGGCGGGAAACATCTGTCTTGTTGCCGCGCCCGAACTCGCCGCCAAACCGCCATACATCGTTACTTTGTCGGGCATTCCGTCTTCGTGTCGGTGATCGTGTTTAAGCGTAATTCGTCCGTCTTTTTGTCTGGTTAAAATCCAGGTTCTCGATTTATTATCGCCGACGAAAAACGGGATGCGGATGCGATTTTTCTCGCACGAACGAACGTGCATCACGAGTTCTTTGCCCTTAAAGTCAACGTCGTTTTCCGGCGCGGAAACAAGCGTTCCGGCAAAAGCCCTGCCGCACAGCTTTTGCAGTTCCGTCCAAAATACAGCACTGCCGTTTTGCGTTTCGGTTTGGGCAAACGCCGCGTGACTTAAAGTTAAAACAAAAATCAATCCGGCAAATGAGCGTTTAATAATCGCGTATTTCATATTTTAATAGAACGAAAAGAGTTTGCTGTCGGCGCGGCGATATGAGCTTAATAAACGATAATCTTGTCTTTCGCCTTGCCTTTCTTTATCTCGATAATCCAGATTTTATCGTATTCCGATTCGTCCAAAGCCTTGTATTTATTTTGTTTGACGAGCAGATTAGCCAGCGCGGGCGTAGTCGTATTGTGTCCGGCAACGACAATTGTTTTCGCGTTTGATGAAAGCAGACGATTGACGAATTCATCGAGTTTTCTGTGATCGTAAAACTGTATCGGAAGTCTGTAACCGGAAATTGTTTTTTCAGCCAAAGGTGTGACGGTCGCCTGCGTCCGCTTATAATTTGAAGAATAAATCGCACGCGGTTTGTATTTTTTAATGGTTTTAACCAATCGCCCGGCTCTTTCCCGTCCTTCGGCGGAAAGCATCGGGTCGGGATTCTCCGCGCCGCCGGAAAGGTCTTTTTCAGCGTGCCGTAACAAAATAATCGTCATCTTTTTGTTCTGAGCAGAAACGTCGCTGTCTGCAAACGAAAGTAAACACAAGCCTAAAAAAAGAGAAACAAAAATTTTCATATAAACAAATTCACGCAAGTTTTTACGGATAATTATATCAGACAAATATTTTGACCGGATTCAAAATATCATACTCAGTCAGTTTTGCTGATGTATTAATTTTTTTCAATTGCATTAAGTTCTCCACCGGTGCAGGTAATCCTTGCCTCTCCGCGCACTAAAACCGACAATAGAAGTAATCTTGCGCGAGCGAAAAAGATTAACGCTTTCGGCGATTTCGTTTTTTTGCTGCACGGAAAACTCGGTTACGGATTGCCACAAAATCCTCTGCGAAGCCGCTGAATCGGTCGGCGTAGCCTACGACGCAAAGACGCGCGGCGATTTCATCATACGCGACGTGCGGCATACGGCAGTTACCCGAATGCTGCAAGCCGGAATTGACCTTTCAATCGTCAATGCAATCAACGGAACTCTGACAGCCAATTGATTTTGCATTAATCACAGGCGACGCACAAAAGCCGCAAACAAGCCGTCTCTGTTCTTAAAAATTTCGTTGTTGGAGAATAAAAAAAGAAGAAATTCCAATTATTAGGGAAAAGAAAAAGGCAAGCTGAAAAACTTGCCTCTGGCTTTGTTTGGACACGCTTTGATTTCGCGTTTCCGCAACTTGTTTATTACAAGTTATTAAATAAGATTGGCTCCGCAGGTAAGACTCGAACTTACAACCCTTCGGTTAACAGTCAAGAAAATACCGTTTCACCCGTCTCCAATCGTCTCCAAAAACATCGCTAAACTACTGTAAATACTGCACTTATCGTGTTATAATAGAATTATTGAACGTGATTGGTAATTCCCGTAATTTATGACTACGGGTGCAATAACGGGAAAAATAACGGGAAATTTTAAGGAGTATTTTTTGATATGGCAAGAATGAATAATGGCACAGTAAAACAAAAAGACGGATTGTTTTATCCGCGTGTCAGGTGGACGGATGAAGACGGAAAAGACCGCGACTACAAACTAAAACCGGCGCGAACAGAACCAGCGGCTTGGAAAGCTGTCATCGCTAAGAAAAAGGAATTAGAAACCGGCGGCGCAAAAGCGGTGGATTCCGCGAAAATGAAATTTTCCGAACTTGCTGAAGCGTATCGCAAGGCGCGGCTTTATCCGGCAAAAATTGTTAACGGCAAAAAGGTCGGCGGCGTAAAAAGCCTCGTGCCGATGCTTTGTTCGCTCCAATCACTTACTAAATATTTTGGCAATAACCGGATTCAAAGCATTCGGCATTCCGACCTTGAAGCCTTCAAGCAAAAGCGTTTAGAAACGCCGACTATTCACGGCAAACAAAGAGCGATTGCCAGCGTCAACCGTGAACTGGAATTGGCAAGGGCTATTTTCAAATTCGCTATTCAAGAACGCCTGATCGTAATTTCTCCTTTTGTTGGAATGGCTATTATCGCCAAGGAAGCCGAAACAAGACGAGAGCGCATTCTTTCAGACGAAGAAGAAAGCAGACTGCTTGCGGCGTGCCGTAAGCCGGATAAATATGGAAAAAGATACCGGCGCTTGCATTTAATTCCTTTGTTAATCGCGGCTTGGGATACTGCTGCGCGGCGCGGCGAATTAATGAGTTTGACGTGGGAAAACGTAAATTTCGAAGCCGGACATTACGGCACTATTACGGTCATTGCGTCGAAATGCAAAACCGAACGTGAACGCACAATCGGAATGACGCCGCGACTTCGAGATGCTTTGCTCGAACTTTGGGAACAATCCGTAAGAATTCCGAACGACTTTGTTTTTGGGTATAAAAGCACGCCCAAAACCGCTTTTATGTCCGCTTGCACTGATGCGGGCATTAAAGATTACCGTTGGCACGATGGTCGTCATACTGCGACAACCCGAATGATGGAAGCAATGCCAAATGCGGAACTTGTCAAAAAGATAACCGGACACACGCAAAGCAGCACTTTTGAACGTTATTACAATCCAAGCACAACGACAATAACCAGCGTTGCCGAAGCTCTTGCGGAACGAAACAAACAAAAGGCTATCGAAAATTGAAAATGAATATGGGAGAAAAAAGTGATGACAAACAATTCAATAAAACTCGCTCAAGTGTGGGTTAGCCTTAGAGAAATAAAAAGCAAACTTGATAACGAGCTGCTGCCTGTTAGCGGTCATCTCGGAATTGAAGACCCTGACTTAATGATTGCAATGGAAGAACTATCTGAAAAAATTCAAAACCATTTCGATAAGTTCCGGCTGGTAGCTGAAATTAAAAAAGTTAAAACCGCTCTTTAGAGAGCGGTTTACAATTTAACCCAACCACTAAACATCAGTTTTATTGCTGTCTCAATTAAAACTCTTACATCAGTGAAGATCGAAGTGAGACTGCAGATAACCAGCCACTGAGCAGCTCCCCTCTCTCAAAGCATGTCTCCAGCTAGAAAACTCTGCTCGATACTGATGAGAAACTAAAGTTCAATGCACAAGCACACAACTTCAAGAACACTTCCGGTTAATTGATACCTGTTGAATCTCGCATACATGATAAATTCCAGCTACTTACATTAAAAACTGTTGACAGTAATTACTGTATGTAGTATAGTACTCGAATGAAAGACTGGTTGACTAAACTTAAAGGTGAAAAATACATCGGCGTCGCTGAACTTGTCGCACAGGCGAAAGCGATTCTAGCGGATAGCAACAGCAGTCAGGAAAAAGGAACTGTCTCCGAATATCCAGATGAACGGACAATTCGTTATTACATTACCGAAAATTTAATCCCGATCTCAAAAGAAAAACAAGGCACGGCATCCGTATTCAGTTACGAGCATTTACTGGCGCTGCTCGCAATAAAAAAACTACAGGCACAAAATCTTCCGATTAAGAAAATCAGGGAAATTCTTACCGGTAAAACCGTTCGTGAGCTTGAGAGATTATTAGGCGTTGATGCGGATGAGCCAAGTGGCGGTAAAAACGAAGCACAGCTTTATCTTGAAACGCTTCTTTTGCGGCAAGGCGTTGAAACAAACGAGCCTCAGCCGCCACCACCGCTTTTTTCGAGGGTTAGTCCACCCGTTTCTTCGGACAAGAAAAATGAGCCAAAAGCAGCACAAAGCTGGAAGCGTTTTGAAATTGAAGAAGGGCTGGAGCTTCACGTTGAAATAAATTTCAAACCTTCTTCCGATTTGCGAAAGCGGCGCACATTACTAAGAGTGATTGAGCAAATAATTCAATCGCTAGGACAAGAATAAAGTTATTAAAAGGAGAGCAAAACTATGAACAAACAAAACACTAAGATCGAATTATTTACCGAAAAATCAAAACTCACCGCTGGCAAGCAGCAGACAATAAATCTGCTGGTGCGCATTAATCCGCCCGAAGTAGAACAAAACGAATCAAAACGCCCGAAATTAAATTTAAGCATTGTTCTTGACCGCTCCGGTTCGATGGAAGGCAATAAAATGAGACAGGCAAGAGAAGCCGCCAAATACTGTGTCGAAAATCTTTTACCAACAGACCGATTGAGCACAGTTATTTTTGATGATGTCGTTGAAATATTATTTCCGAGCCAACCGGTTGAAAATAAAGAACGACTCAAAAAACAAATTGATTCGATCCACTCCAGAAACTCAACCGCACTTCACGAAGCTTGGGTGCGCGGCGGGTTAGAAGTCAGCAACCAGCTCGACAGTGATGCCATTAACCGCGTGCTTCTTATCACAGACGGTCAAGCAAATGTTGGCGAAACCAACGCTGATAGAATCGTCTCTCAATCACAACAGCTCGCGGCAAGAGGCGTTAGCACTTCAACCGTTGGAATCGGTGATGACTTTAATGAAGACTTGCTAATGCCGATGGCTGAAGCCGGAGGCGGAAATGCTTGGCACGTCGAGCAAACAGAAGATATGATGCGGATTTTTGCCGTCGAACTTGAAGGTCTTATCGCGCAAGTCGGGCATTCGGTTACGGTTGGTATTAAGCCAAAGTCAGGCGCGACTGTAGCGGACATATTGAATGATTTTGAACGAGATGAAGCGGGCAGATATAAACTTCCGAATCTACAAGCCGGTGCGCCGTTAGATGTGGTAATTCAGCTACGTGTTCCGGCGAATAAAACAGGCGGGAAAATAACTCTCGCTGATATTGATTTAACGTTTACCGGACAAGATTCTAAATTGCCCGAAGTGGTAAAAAGCAGCTTTGAAATTGAATTTGATTCTGCCGATGCGATTGAAGCGCTTCCCGAAAATTTAGAAGTCGCCAAAGCAGTTCAGCTTTTGATGAATGCACGAGCTCGCCGCGAAGCAATAGACAAAATGGATAGACAAGACTTTGGAGGCGCACAGGCAGCTCTGAGAAAAGTTGCTATGTCAACAGAGATTCTTTTTTCAAGAGTGGCATCACCCGATGTAAGGAAAGAAATCGATGAACTTGCAGAATTAGAAGAATCATTAAAGCACCGCAGTAACGACAAAATGGGAAGAAAGCAAATGATGTATTCTGCCTATAAAAAAAGACAAGGCAAATAAATAGATTTGTTGGACACACAATGTGGCAAGTGATTTCGATGATAACGATGAGGATGAATAACACTACAGCAATGTAGTTT
>JALYQJ010000339.1 GCA_030855875.1 Acidobacteriota bacterium | reverse complement strand
GGATGTCCGCGCTCCGACTCTGCGTAAAATTATTTATTTTGTGTCGTCAAAGGCTGAATTCGCACGGTTTTAATCGGGATTTTTTCGTTGACATCAAGTTTTATTTCGGACGGTTTGCCGTTTAATTTGAATGAAAAAATTTCGACGCGATTTTTGATTTCGATCTTTTCAACTTTTATTCCGTTTGCCGTTTTAATTTCAAGTTCCAATGGCAAAATAAACGCTTCGGGCGTGATACTGTCAGCTTTTTGGAGTTGCGAAACGGTGACTTTCAGCGTTTTGCTTTTGGAGTTGTAAACCTGTGTCACGTCCAATTTTGGATGTCCCGCGCCATAAACCCATTGGCGGAAAAACCATTCGAGATTTACGCCGGAGGTTTCCTCAAGCGTCTTCTGCAAATCGCCGGTTTCGACATTTCCGTATTTGTGGCGGTTGAGATAAATATTTAACGCTTTCCAAAATGCTGCGTCGCCGATGGTTTCGCGCAGAGTGTGAATTACAGCGCCGCCTTTTTGATAAGTCGTCACGTCAAAAATCGAATCGTCGGGTCGCGCCAATTGGTTGTATAATCCGTGACGATTTTTATTGACGGCATCGTCAACGATAAACTGCTGCGCGTCAGAACGAATTTTTCTCAAATAATCGGCGCGTCCATACATTTTCTCGCGGAAAGCGGCTTCCATAAAAGTCGCAAAACCTTCATTCAGCCACAATTCCGCCCAATTTTTACAGGTGACGAGATTGCCGAACCACGAATGAGCGAGTTCGTGCGAAACCAAATCTTCGACTCCGCCTTTAAATAATGGAAAATTCGCCGACAAAATTTCGGTGTCCGCCATCGTCGTCGCGGTGATGTTTTCCATTCCGCCGAAATTAAAATTGGCAACCATCGTCTGGTCGTATTTATTAAAGGGATAATCAATTTTCGTCAGTTCTTCAAACACCCGGAACATATCCTTCGTTCGTCCGTAAGCCTTCGGAACGATTGATTCTTTGCCCGGATAAATGTAGAAACCGAGCGGAATCGTTTTGTAAGTTTCGCTGGCTTTAACGAATTTTCCGACGATAAACGAAACGAGATAGGTCGAATGCGGCACAGACATTTTATAATGAAACGTAACCGTCCCGTCCGAATTGTCTTTTTGTTCGATTAACTCGCCGTTGCCGATGACGGTTTCGCCTTTTTCGGCGGTAATAAATTGTTCGGTCGTCGCTTTGTCGCTCGGAAAATCGAAAGACGGAAACCAATGATGCGCTTCTTCAGTTTCGCCCTGCGTCCAAATTTGCGAATCTCTGATGGTTTTTCCGTTTTCGACTTCGGCATCAACAAAATAAATTCCCTTTTTCGGTGTCGCCGTGTAAACAAAACGAATTGAAATCGTGTCTTGCGGCGAATAATTTTTGTCGAGTTCGACATAAACTTTTTCGCCGGACGTGCGAAATTGCAGGATTTTGTTTTCCGGCACGATCGCGACGGCTTCAAAATTTAAGTCGGCGGCATCGAGTTCGATGCTCTTAAAATTGCTGCTCAAAGGTTTTAACTGAACCGTCGTGTCGCCGAAAATCTTTTTGGCGGTGCGGTCAAAATTGATTCGCAAAATATAATTCTGAACATCGTAAGTCTGAGCGCGGTTAAAATTCGGTTTGCCGGTTTGAGCCGAAATCGATAGAGCAAAAACGATGATTGCGAGAAATGCGAGAAGCGACGATTTGTAAAAATTCATAGAAGCCTAAAAATTAAAAAGAAAAATTTTGACTGAAATTATTTCACGCTTTGACGACAAGATGGAGTTGCCGCCGGTAGTCGAAAAAGTTATTTGTCTTTTTTGAAAATCAACGCTTGTTTTTGAGAGCATCTTGAAAAACTTGTCCGTAAAGTCGTTTTTCCGCATCGGCTCTGGCTTGGCAGGCAAGTTTGAAGGCTTCTTCTTCGCCGAACTTTTCGACCGCGAATGAACGATGCTGTTGTTTTCCGTTTTCGACCCACGTTGCGCTCCACGCTGTGCGCCCGCGCCGAACGCCCGCAATGCCGCTTTTGTTATTCGACTGCATTCTTTTAAGCGGATTTGCGGCTTCGGGCGAGTTTTGAATCTCGCGCAGGCGTTCTTTGCGCCACGCCCGCGCTTTGGCGAGTGCTTTTCTTTCGCCGCCGCTCAGGGCAAAGACTTTTTGATATTCGGTATCTTTGAATTTTAAATAAACCCTGATACCTTTGTGCGACGGATAATTAACCAGATAAATGCCGCGTTCGATGCGCGTCGAACCGTAGTTTGAAATTTTTTCGGGAGATTTATTTTTATTTTGTGCCGCTTGTTTTTCTGTTGCCATAGTTATTGTAATAGCGATTATTTTAACACGTGGCGAGTCAGAAACGGAAAAATGCTCTCACGATACAAAAGCGGAGCGGATAAATTGGAACTTTAAACTTTATCGGCTATGATAATGTTGTAAAAACAACAGGAGAAAAATTATGGACAGACCACCGCCGTATTTCCCGCAAAGCCAGCTTTCACCGCCGGACGACAATCGTTATAAAAAATTTAAGGCGATTATCGCGCTCGCTATTGTCGCCCTGCTTTTGCTTTTGGCGGGAATCGGATTCGGAATCTATTATTTGGTAAGTTGGGTTTCTGCATAAAAAAATGAGATTCCAAAATTGGAATTTCCGGTTTTCAATAAAAAAAGAGCGGCAAAATGTCCGCTCTTTTTTTATTTATAGCTGAAAAAAATTACTTGTTATTCAGCTCGGGTTTTTGTTTCGAGGCATTAACTTTCGCGCCTTCCAACGCCAATTGTTTGGCTTGCGGAAGCAGTTCGATGGCGCGTTTGAGTTGATTATCATATTCGTTGAAAACTTGAAATGAAGTCGTCGAACCGTAAGCGGCAGTAACGATTTCGGTTCGCAATGCGCGCTCGATAAATTCCTTCTCGCGGTCAACCTGAGCGGTCGTGAATCCGTATTTATCAACGGCGAATTTCTTGAAATCCAGATAAAGCGCATTAGTCACCGGAAAATCCTGCGTTTTGATGTCGTATTCAAACGAAATCGGGCGGTCAACTTTGTAAGTTTCAAAACCTTTTGTTTTGCCGTAAGTTAAATCGAGAACGTATGCAAAAATCGGATTGCTGAGTTTTTGCTGAAACCGCGCCTTTTCAATCGTGATTGTCTGCGCTTTGACATCTATGTCGGGTTTGATGCCGCCGCCGCCGTAAACCGTTCTTCCCGTGTCGGTTTTTGTTTCCGCGCCTTTCGGTTTTGCGCTGTTCTCTTTGTTTTCAGCTTCTTCTTTCAGAGTTCCGCCGTTGGTAATGTAATCGTAATAACCGTCGGAATAAGTGCGCTGAATCAATCTGCCGGAAGGCGTTTCAAATTTAGCAATCGTCAGCAAAAGCATCGAACCGTATTCGAGAACGAACGGATTCTGCACAAGACCTTTGCCGAAAGTGTTTTCGCCGACGATCAAAGCGCGGTCGTGATCCTGCAACGCACCGGCTAGAATTTCCGAAGCCGAAGCCGTGTTGCGATTGACGAGCATTACAATCGGAATATTGTCGGGCGAGGAATTATCACCCCGATAAACATCAGCACTGCCGTCAATGCGTCCTTTTTGAGTGAAAATCTTTTGACCGCGACCGAGAAAAGTGTTCGCCACGCGATAAGCCTGACTGACGAGACCGCCGCCGTTATTCCGCAAATCGAGAACGAGTTGCTGCATTCCCTGACCTTTCAAAATCTGCATCGCGGCAGCAAATTCCGAATAAGTCGTCTGCGTAAAATTTCCGGTCATCGCAATATAGCCGACTCCGGGACGAATCATATAAGATTCGGCAATCGAAGGCTGCGCGACGGCATCGCGCACGATGTCAACCGCTTCGCGCTTGCCGGTTCCGTATCTTTCGACCACGATTTTCGCCGTCGTTCCGCGCGGTCCGCGAAGGAAATTGCGAACATCGGAAAAAGATTTGCCGAGCATCGAAGTTCCGTTGACTTCGACGATTTTGTCGCCGTAACGAAGTCCGGCGCGGTTTGCCGGAGCGTTTTCAAACGTTGCTTTTATATAAGTCGCCTGAACATTGCCTTTCGCGTCGGACAAATCGCCGATGGTCGCGCCGATGCCGAAATATTTAGAGCTTTGGTCGGTGCGAAACTGCTCAAATTCTTTCGCGTCGAAATAATTCGAGTGCGGATCGAGCGTGTGCAGCATACTTTCAATCGAAGTTTTAAACAGCGCGTTGTAATCAATCTTTTTACCCGCGACGTGATTGCTTTCAATCATTGTCAAGGCTTCGGCAAGGTCGGTCTCGATGTTTTCGACCGTGACGATTTTCGCCGGTTTCGCCGTCGCCGATTTGTCGTTTTCCTTCGGGTTTAATTTGGAAACCGCTTGATTCTGGGCGAAAACGCCGGAAATTGTAAAAATGAATAGAAAAAGACCGCTTAATAGAGTTGAACTTTTTTTCACTACAAAAATCTCCTCAAATATGAAAGCTGGAAAATAGAAATTTCGGCAAAAAATGATAACATCTGTTTGAGGAAAAAGCGATGAAATTAGTTGTATCGCTTATCGAAAAATCGTTTTCACAGATTAATCCAAACTTAAAACCAAATTTATGCTTAAACAAATTTCGATTTTATTTATATTGATATTATTTGCCGTTTCGACCTTCGCGCAAACGGAAAAATCCACCGCACATGTAAAATGGGAAAGATATAAAGTTTCTGAAAAGGATGTTTCAATTTTATTGCCGAAATTGCCGGTTGTTATCAAATCTTTCGATAGATGCAATGAATTAGAAACTGCAAATTACGCTGTTTATGCCGAGGAAGCGGTATATCAATTTAGTATCACATCAAAATCCAATGAAAAAATACCAAGTTTCTGCACTGAAAAAAATCATTTCAGTCAAAAGAATTATGAAGATAGGCTCGCAGAATTAAAAATTAGTTTGGCAGATACAGAGGAAATAAAACTTACAATCAATGAAAAGCAGGTTGCGAAAATTTCCGGTAAATCCGTAACATATTGGATTTTCAACGATATGAAAAATAATAAGTGGGTTGAACTTTCCACCACGCAACGCGAAGGCGTTACGTCACACGAAGAAAAATTTATAAACTCAGTCAATTTCGGTAAAAGTCAGAACGGGATTGAAATCGGCAACGGAGCCTTGAAAACATTAGGCGACGAAATAAAAACAGATGAAAATAAAGTCGAAGAAACTTCTAAACAAAATTTTTCAACCGACAAAACCGAACCGATGGTGATTGCCTTCAAACCTCGTGCAAATTATACGGATATGGCACGGCAATCACAGACTCAGGGATCAGTAATGTTAAGAGTTACATTTTTGGCAAGCGGCGGAATTGGCAGCGTTTCAGTAGTTAAAGGGTTGCCTTATGGACTAATCGAACAAGCGATTGCTGCAGCAAATAAAATAGTTTTTATTCCGCAAAAGGTAAAAGGCATTAATATTACGGTTACTAAACAAGTTCAATACAATTTCACTATTTATTAATAAATGTCTCATTTACTGGAAGTAAATAATTTACAAACACAATTTCCAACCCGCGCCGGAGTTGTCAAAGCCGTCAATGATGTCAGCTTTTATATCAATGAAGGCGAACTTTTAGGTTTGGTCGGCGAATCGGGTTGCGGAAAATCAATTACCGCGCTGTCGGTGATGCGCCTTATCGCCGCGCCGGGAAAGATTGTCGGCGGAGAAATTAAGTTTAAAGGCGAAGAATTATTAAAAGCGTCGGATGCCCGAATGCGCGAGATTCGCGGCAACGACATTGCGATGATTTTTCAAGACCCGATGACTTCGCTCAATCCGGTTTACACGGTCGGCGAACAAATAGCCGAAGCGTTGCGGCTGCACCGCAATCTCGACAAAAAACAGGCTTGGGCGGCGGCGGTTGACGCGATGCACGAAGTTGCGATTCCCGATCCGTCGCGCCGCGTAAAGGATTATCCGCATCAGCTTTCCGGCGGAATGCGGCAGCGCGTGATGATTGCGATGGCTCTCGCGTGTAATCCCGAATTGCTGATTGCCGACGAACCAACGACCGCTTTGGATGTGACGATTCAGGCGCAGATTTTGGATTTACTGAATAATTTACGCGAAACACGAAAGCTCGCAGTTTTGCTCATCACGCACGATTTGGGCGTTGTCGCCGAAGTCGCCGACCGCGTTTGCGTAATGTATACGGGGAAAATCGTCGAAGAATCGGGCATTGAAGAAATTTTTGAAAACCCGAAACATCCTTATACGCAAGGCTTGCTTAAATCAGTTCCTAAATTGAGCGCGGCTAATCTTGAAAAAGTTACGCGCCTGCAAACCATCGAAGGAACCGTTCCGAGTCCGACAAATTTGCCCGACGGCTGCCATTTCGCGCCGCGCTGCACTTATCGAATGAATATTTGCATTAGCGGCGAGATTCCGCTCTATGAAATTGAAAATGATATAAAAGTGCGCTGCGTTCTTTATGATGAAAAACGAAAATTTGAAATTGCGAGGCACAAAACTTTATCTGCGTTATCCGACAATTAAAGACTGCGCCGAATACGTCGAACTCGCCAAAGAAAGCGAAAAATTTCATCGCGGCTTGATAAAAATGGCGAGAACCCGCGAAGATTTCGAGACTTTTCTGGAGCGAAACGAAAAGGAAGAAAACGAATGTTTTTTGATTTGCCGCAAAGAAGATAAAGCGATTGCCGGAATGATAAATCTTTCGCAAATTTTTCGCGGCGTTTTTCAAAACGCTTATCTCGGCTACGCGCTCGGCGAAAAATTCACTAAACAAGGCTTGATGTCCGAAGCGATTGAATTGATTTTGCGTTTCGCCTTCAAAAACCTGAGACTTCACCGCGTCGAAGCCAATGTTCAGCCGACAAATTCTGCTTCGATTACGGTTTTACGCAAAAACGGATTTACTAAAGAAGGTTTTTCCCGCAGATACCTGAAGATTGATAATAAATGGCGCGATCACGAGCGTTGGGCGATAATCACGGAAGATTGGAAAAACCGAAAATAGCTGAGAGAAGTTTCAAAATTCTAATAAACGATCGAAGAAATTCAATTTGCCGAATTTCTTTTCGGTAGGATTGCCCGCATATTTTTTAATATGCGCCGCAATTTTTTTTGGCTTAATTTCCATCGGTTAAAGTAGAAACGAAATTCTTTTCAGCGTTTTCTTGCTGATAAATTTGAAAGCCGCCTTTTGAATATTCTTTATTGTTGGACATAAATTACTGTTTCAATTCTGCAATCGTCGCGCCGTTTCCGCCTTGATCCGACGGCGCGAAGGCGAATTTTGAAACGTGCGGATGACCTTTGAGAAAATGATGGACGAAATTTTTGAGTGCGCCCGTGCCGAAGCCGTGAATGATTCGCACACGCGGAAGTGCAGCGATATAGGCTTCGTCTAAAAAGCGGTCAATTTCGTATTCGGCATCGGCGGTCGTGTGTCCGATCAGGTTTAGTTCGGAGTTTAAATCCTCCGTGTCGAGCCGTAAGTTTGAATCTTTTGCCTGACTTTGCAGTTTTTCGCCTAATGATGAATCTTTCGGCGATTCGACTTCGGCGACGGCTTGGAGGTTTTTTATTTTTTCGCGCAGACGCATTCCGCCGACTAAAACTTCGGCGACTTCTTTGTCCATTCGCTCGACTGTCCCGACGTTTCCGAAACTTGTGATAACTTTCGAGCCGACCTTTATGATTTTAGATTTTGGATTTTGGATTTTGGATTCATCTTCATTCGGCTGAATGCTGAAAATTGATTGCCGACCGCTTTTTGCCGGATTCTGCACTTTCTCCAACACCGCGCGGTTGAGTTCGGCTTTGCGGGCGGAGCGTTCTTTTTCGAGTTTGTTTTTTAGTGCTTTGTCTTCGATGGCGTTGATAAACGCTTTTGATTGGCGGTCGAATTCTTCGATTGTTTGCGCGAGTTCGTGTTCAAATTGGCGGCGGCGTTCCTTTTCTTTTTTTCTCGCTTCGATGTCAAGAACGGCGTATTTTTGGGCGACGACTTCGCGTTCTTCTTCGAGCGCGACGCGCAAATCTTCGGCGTTGGTCGTTTCGGTTTGCAGTTTTTGTAAATAATTTTCGGCTTCCTGCGCGGAAATATCGAGATTCCGCCGCGCCGTTTCGATAACTTCGTCGCGGATGCCGAAACGTCTGGCGATTTCGATTCCCGAAGACGCGCCGGCGAGTCCGACCAATAAACGATAAGTCGGCTGAAGCGTTTTTAGATTAAATTCGACCGAAGCGTTTATTACATTTTCATCATTTGCGGCGTATATTTTAAGTCCGCGATAATGCGTCGAAGCGACGACCTGTGCGCTGCATTTTCGGCGGAAAAAATCAACAATCGCCACGCCCAACGCCGAACCTTCTTCCGGGTCAGTTCCCGTGCCGACTTCATCGAGCAAAACGAGCGACGGCGCGGCGCATTCGCGCATCATTCCGGCGATATTCGAGATGTGCGACGAAAACGTCGAAAGATTTGCCGACAGTGATTGATGATCGCCGATGTCCGCCAAAACTGATTTGTAAAAGGGAATTCGCGCCGCTTTCGCCGGAACAGGCAAACCGGAAATCGCCATCAAACTCAAAAGTCCGGCGGTTTTCAGCACGACCGTTTTCCCGCCCGCGTTCGCGCCGGAAATTATCATCACGCCTTTTTCATTGGTTAATTTAAACGAAACAGGAACAATTTCATCGGATTTTGGATTTTGGGTTTTGGATTTTGGATTTTCCGCTTCGGAATCTTGAATCTTAAATCCTGAATCTTGAATTGCGGCAGAGCGCAGATTTTCTTCCAAAAGCGGATGACGCGCTTCGACTAAATCGAGCGTTTCGTCGTCGGAAATTTCCGGGACAATCGCTTTGAATGCGCGGGCGAATTCGACTTTTGCTTTAATAAAATCGAGTTCGCCGACCGCCGCGACCGCCGCTTCGACCGCCGGAAGCTGATTTCGCAATTCTTCGGTCAATGAAAAAAGAATTCGGGCGACTTCGCGTTCTTCCTTGCCTTTTAAGTTTTGCAGTTCGTTGTTGGCTTCGATGGCTTCGAGCGGTTCGACGAAAACGGTCGCGCCCGACGACGAAAAACCGTGCGCCACGCCGCCGACTTTGCCGCGAAAATCCGCTTTGACCGGAATCACATAACGCTCGTTTCGCATCGTCACGATCTGATCTTGAATCGCGTCGCCCGCGTTTCGCATCGTGCTTTCGAGAGCTTTCTGTAAACGGACACGCTGATTGTTGATTTCGCGTCTTAACTTTGCCAGTTCCGGCGAAGCCGAATCGTCAATTTCGCCGGACGGCAGAAGTTTGGTGTTGATTTTCTTGATCGCTTCAAACAGCGTCGGCGGCAAATTTTCGACCGTCTGCCAGAGCGTCGGCGCAAATTCCTTCTCCGGCTGAATGGCTGAACGCGCAAAAAGTGCCTGATTACAAAGTCTTGTGATTTCGAGCAGCGTGTGCGGTTCGAGCGTCGCGTTGCGAATCCGCAAAATCGCCACCGCGTTTTTCGGGTCATTGACTTCCGAGAAATACCACGAAACCTGTTTTTCTTCCGCCAGCCGAATCGTTTCCGAAACCGCCCGCAAATCCTTTTCCAACTCCAAACGATTCGTCAAAGGACGCAATTCCGCCAGCCGCATTTCGCCCATCGGCGTTTGCGCGTGCCGTGCGACGAGTGCGAGAAGTTTTCCGTATTCTAAAGTTGTTAAGGATTGCATATTTTCGACCAAGTAAAAGACTGTTTAATGTAAAATGTATCAATGAGAATTGTTTTTAATATCTTCCTGCATAGTATCAAGAACAAATATTTTGAATTTAATCCAAACATCATCTTCCGATCCGTCAAAAATTCGCTTCTTACACCATTCGACTGGAAATAAAGTTGCATCTCGCCATTGCAAAGGAAATGTATTTTCTCCAACAGATTTATGATTGCGTTGCCATTCAGCAGGTCCAAAATTATTTTCAATGACCTTAACAATATATGCGCCGAACTCAAACGCAATACCTTGTAATCCATCTTCAGAACGAGTTTTTTTGTATTCTTTATGAACAGTTGCGAGAATTTGTTCAACTTGTTTTATAGATTCAATAGAATAATCAAGAGTAATGCCAAATCCTTGTTCTGCAATTTGCTCGGCAAGTAAACTCATTTGTTCCTTAAGCTGATGTAAGTTACTTAGCTCAGACATATATTAACTTTATGTGTTTTCACGCAACAACTTCAACGCCCTTCCAAAACGCAACGTAAATTTTAATTGACTACTTGAGATATTTCAGGCGAAAAAGGCGAAAATCCGACTCTTTTAATAAGTTCGTTCGTTGCGCTTGGCGACTCGCAAAACGCTGACGAGCAGGATTTTGTCAATCACTTCATAAATAATTCGGTAATCGCCCGCTTTTATTCGATACAGTCCGCCTTCGCCAACTAATTTTTTATATCCGAACGGGCGCGGATTTTCGGCTAAACCTCTGATCGCCGCCCTGATTTTTTCGCGCGCCGGTTTTTCAATTTTGCCTAACTGTTTCAAAGCCGATTTTTCAATTTGGATTTGATAAGCCATTGGCTATTTGAGAGTATCCAAAAATGCCTCGGCATCTTCCCACGCGACGAATTCGCCTTTTTCGCGGGCGCGTTTGGCGGCGCGGATGTCGGCTAAATCTTCGGCGGTTAATTTTTCAGCATTATCTTCGACGCGCCGCGCCGTGTTTTGCAGATCGGCTAACAATTGGTTGGCTGATTCCACATCGTCAATTTTATAATGCCGCTTAACGCGCAGAGGCAGATCAATAATTATTTGTCCCATATTTTACCTCGAAGAAATTATATCATCGGTTATTTTTTGTTGATCGGAGAATTTTCACGCCGCGATTTCAACGCCTTTCCAAAACGCGACGTAGTTTTCGATTTCTTTGGCTTCCGCTTTCGCGTCCGGGTAAAACCAAGCCGCGTCTTTGTTCGTTTCGCCAGCGACCGTGACATCGTAATAGCTTGCCGTGCCTTTCCAACCGCAAACCGTGTGCGTTTCGCTCGGCGCGAAAAACTCTTTGTTGATTGAATCGGCAGGAAAATAATGATTTCCTTCGATGACGATTGTGTCATTTGATTCGGCGATAATTTCGTTGTTCCAAATTGCTTTCATACTTTTTAATGGTGAACGGTGAATGATAAATGGTGAATGAAGAAAAATGAAAAGATTTTTGATTAACCATTCATCATTCACCATTTACCGTTAAATTTAGTTTTCGTTGATTTTCAAAAAATGGCGGCGCAGTTCTTCGATTGCGCCCGGCACAATTTCGGCGGTCGGTTTTTCGTCGGATTCGCCTATTTTCCGAGAGGCGCAGTTGATACAAAACGGGCGCAGGTTGCCGCGTTCGCGCATCGCTTTTTGTCCTGAAACGGAAACCCAAACCGGCGATTTACATTCGCCGCAATCGGCGCGAACGCTGCCGTAAACCGGACGCGGCGAACTCGACACCGGAGCGCAGACCAGCATATTTTCATCATCATCGCTTTCGGGCTTGTTTCCTAAAATATTCATCGCTTTTATAAGTTTTAATTAGTCGCTAAAAACCGTGAGCGTATTTCCGGTGTCGGCAGCATACACGCTTCCTGTTTGCCGAACATTTTATAACGATATTTGGCGAAAAGTTTGTAAAAACCGTCGCGGATAAATCGCGGAACAACGGTCAAATGACCGAACCACGACCATTTGCCTTCGAGTTTTCGGGCGATTCGCAGTGCGGCGGACGAATGCGTGTAAACTTTGCCGTCTTCGATCAAAATCACGGAGTCGGTTTGCGCTTTGTCAACGCCGTTTTCCTTTAAAAGTTTCTCGCCGATCTCCGATTGCAGCGGGGCGAATTTAAAGTAGCCGGCTTGGTCGCGCTCGATGATAAAATTCACAGAACCGTTACAGAAATTACACACGCCGTCAAATAAAATAATCGCGCTCATAGATTAATTTTAGATGGTAAACGCCAAATGGTAAACACGAGAAGTTTATTTGCAATTTGAAACCTTTTAAATTATCTTTCCGTAGAAACATTTCAAATACAGTTCTGATTACAATCGAACGGGCAAAAACAGACTGATATAAAAATTGGTTTTCTCCATTTTAAAAGTTGCCCTTTCGGCTTTCCGCTAAAAAGTTTATGAAAATAAAGTTTATTTTATTCGCTCTGACGGCGATAATTTCGGTTTTTTCTTTGTCCGCAGCGGCTCAATCTTATGCCATTACAAACGCCCGCATTGTTACCGTTTCCGGTGCGCCAATTGAAAACGGAACGATTGTCGTGCGCGACGGTTTGATCGAATCAATCGGCGCGAACGCCAAAGCTCCGGCTGACGCGCAAATTTTTAACGGCAGCGGTTTGACAGTTTATCCGGGGTTTTTCGACGCTTTGACAAGTCTCGGAATGACGGCTGCTCCGGCTCCGCGTCCGCCGGGCGGCGGTCAAGGCGCGGCACAGGCGCAAGCCGCACAAGCCGCGCAGACAGTTTCAAACTCCAACTATCCGAACGGTTTGCGCCCCGAAGAATCGGCGGCTGACGAACTGAAAGCCGGTGAAGCGCAGTTTGAAACAAATCGCAACGCCGGATTTACGACGGTTTTGACAATCGGACGCGACGGGATTTTTAACGGTCAGTCGGCGGTTATCAATCTAGCCGGTGAAAATGTTTCGGCAATGATTGTCAAATCTCCGTTTGCCGAACATTTTTCGTTTAATACGGTTCGCGGCGGTTATCCGGCTTCGCTGCTCGGCACATTTTCCGCTGTCAGGCAGATGTTTTACGACGCGCAAAGACTTCAGGAAATGCAGAAAATGTATGCTGCAAATCCGCTCGGAATGCGGCGACCGGACGATGATAAATCGCTCGAAGCGTTGATTCCGGTGCTGAACGGTCAGATGCCGATTGTTTTTAACGCCAACCGCGAAAACGAAATCGTTCGCGCACTCGATTTGGCGAAGGAATTTAAATTGCGGGCGATTATCGCGGGCGGACAGGAAGCCGGGCGGCTCGTTAATCGTTTGAAGGAACAAAACGTCCCGGTTCTGCTTTCGCTCAATTTTCCGAAACGAACCACCGCCGCTTCGACGGAAGCCGACCCGGAAACACTGGAAATTTTGCGGCTTCGCGCCGAAACGCCGAAAACCGCCGCGAAACTACAGCAGGCGGGCGTGAAATTCGCGTTTCAATCCGGCGGATTGACGAGCATCAATGATTTTTACACGAACGCCGGAAAAGCCGTCGAAAGCGGTCTGGCAAAAGACGCGGCGGTCCGCGCAATGACTTTGAGCGCGGCGGAAATCTTAGGCGTTGAAAATCGTCTCGGCTCGCTCGAAAAAGGAAAAATCGCCAATCTGACGGTCGTGCGCGGCGATATTCTCGGCAAGGAAAAAACGATTACGCACGTTTTCGTTGACGGAAAATTTTTCGAGCAGAAGGAAAAGCCGAAAACTCCGACACCGGCGGCGGGCGCGACTGCTCCGGCTTCCGCACTGGCAAGCGTCGGCGGCAATTACAATATTACGATTGATATTCCCGGACAGCCTTTGACCGGAACTCTCGCGCTGACGCAGCAATCTGCGCTTCTTTCCGGCTCGATGCAGACGCAGCTCGGAACTTCTCCGATTAAAGACGGAAAAGTAACGGCGGATGGTTTTAGTTTTTCGACAAACGTCGAATTCGGCGGCTCGCAAATCGAAATTTTTGTTAAAGGAACGGTAACCGGAAATCAAATCAGCGGCACAATTGATTCGCCGCAGGGCGCGGTTCCGTTTTCGGGAACGAAGAATCCGTAAATAAACCGGGAGCGCGGACATCCTTGTCCGCACTATCGCGCAAGCGATGAAAGCTTTCGGTCAAATTAAAGTAAATTTAATTGAAGCGTTTTTTCGCGCTTCGCGCTCATTGCGGACACGGATGTCCGCGCTCCCGGTAAGAATGAATTTATAAATTTAAAAATATGAAGAAATTAACGACTCTTTTCTTGACGATTTTATTTTTGGTGACGGCTTCGAGCATTTCCGTTTTCGCTCAGGCGCAGCGGAATGAAGTTTTGATTCGCAACGCGACGGTTTTGACAGCCGCCCGCGGCACTTTGCCGAATACGGACATTCTGATTCAAAACGGCAAAATCGCAAAAATCGGCAATAATCTGAAGGCTTCGGCAAACGCTATCACGATTGACGCAACCGGAAAATTCGTTTCGCCCGGAATTATTGACTGTCACTCGCACACAATGCTCGACGCGATCAACGAAGTTTCTTACAGCATAACTTCGATGACCGACGTGCGCGACGTGCTGAATCCGACCGATATTTCGATTTACCGTGCGCTTGCCGGCGGCGTGACGACGGCGAATCTGCTGCACGGTTCGGCAAACCCGATTGGCGGACGCAATACGGTCGTGCGCTATAAATACGGTCGCCCGGTCGAAGAATTCGTTTTTCCGGGCGCGCCTCCGGGAATCAAATTCGCGCTCGGCGAAAACCCGAAACGCATCGGCTCGAATCCGCAGCCCGGACAAACGCCGCGTTATCCTATTTCCAGAATGGGAACGATGGAAGTCATTCGCAACGCTTTTCTTCGCGCCAGAGATTACAAACAATCGTGGGACGATTTCCGCGCTAAAAAGACGAAAGTTCAGCCGCGCCGCAATATGGAACTCGAACCGATGGTCGAAATTCTCGAAGGCAAACGGCTCGTTCACGCGCACGGTTATCGTTCGGACGAACATTTAAATTTGCTTTTGATCGCCGATGAATTCGGTTTCAAAGTCGCCACTTTGCAGCACGCGCTCGAAGCCTACAAAATCGCGCCGGAAATCGCCAAACGCGGAACGGCGGCTTCGGTTTTCGCCGATAGCTGGTCGTATAAACTCGAAGCCTACGATTCGATTCCGTATAACGCGGCGATTCTTTATAAAAACGGCGTTAACGTTTCGATCAACTCCGATTCGGACGAACGCGCCCGCCGTTTGAATTTAGACGCGGCGAAAATGATGAAATACGGCGGTGTGCCGGAAGAAGAAGCGTTGAAAATGATTACGCTCAATCCGGCGAAACAACTCGGAATTGACAAACGAACCGGCTCGATTGAAATCGGAAAAGACGCGGATTTGGTAATCTGGACGGCGCATCCGTTCAGCGTTTATTCGCGCCCGGAAATTACGATGATCGAAGGCGTAACTTATTTTGATCGCGGCAGAGACCTTCTCCAACGCGCCGAAATTATGAAAGAGCGCGAAATGCTAGAAAAAATGGATGTCAACAAAGCTCCGGGCGCGGGCGGAACTGCGCCGCGCGTTCCAAGCGAAAAACGAATCGAAGACCGCGACGATGCCGACATCATTGACGGAGGAAATCATTAATAATGAAAATTACGAATTACGAATTACGAATTACGAGAATCTTTCGTCTTGGGGCTTTACTGCTTACTGCTTACTGCTCACTGCTTACTGCTCACGCGCAAAACGGCGGAACGCAGCAAAATCTGACGGGGAAAGCCGGAACTTTCGCCATTACAAACGCCAGAATCGTGACGGTTTCCGGCGCGACGATTGAAAACGGAACGGTCATTATTCAAAACGGAAAAATTGCGGCGGTCGGCGCAAACGTCACCGTTCCGGCGAACGCCGAACGCATTGACGGCAAAGGTTTATCAGTATTTCCCGGAATGATTGACGCGGCGACGAGTCTCGGTTTGGCTGAAATCACGGGCGGCGTTCCGGCTTCGGTTGACGCTGCCGAAACCGGAAATATGAACGCGAATGCTAAAGCGTTTCTGGCGATAAATCCGCATTCATCGCACGTCAACGTGACCCGCGTCAACGGCATTACGACAGTTCTTTCGATGCCGGTCGGCGGCGTGATTGCCGGACAATCGGCGATTATAAATCTGAACGGCTCGACTCAGGCAGAAATGGCGGTTGTCCCGAATTATGGTTTGGTGATTAATTTTCCGCGCATCGCAACCTTCGGCGGATTCGGCGGCGGCGGTGGTTTTAACCCGCAGCCGGTTGATTTCGGTGAAGCTGTTAAACGCCGCGATACGCAGATTGAAGACTTGAAAAAAGTTTTCAAAGATACCGAAAATTACGCGCGGGCGAGAGATGCCTACGCGAGCGACAAAACTCTGCCGTATATGGCGAGTGACGTGAAACTGGACGCGATGATTCCGTATTTGCGCGGCGAACGCCCGATTATGTTTACCGCCGAACGCGAACGAGATATTCGCGGCGTTGTAAAATTCGTCGAAGATATGAAGATCAAAGGCATTATCGTCGGCGGACAGGAAGCGTGGAAAGTTGCCGACGGACTAAAGAAAAACAACATCGCGGTAATTTACACGAATATCTACAATCTGCCGGTGCGCGACGACGACGCTTACGATTTTCTGTTTGAAACTCCTTCCAAATTGCAGCAAGCCGGAGTCCGTTTTGCCGTTTCGACCGGCAACGACGGCGCGGAAGTGCGTGATTTGCCGTATCACGCCGGTCTCGCCGGAGCTTACGGTTTATCAAAAGAAGAAGCCTTAAAAAGCGTCACGCTTTATCCGGCGCAGATTCTCGGAATCGCAAACCAGTTTGGTTCGATTGAAACCGGAAAAACCGCCAATATCGTCGTTGCCGACGGCGATATTTTAGAACCGCGAACGAGTATTAAATATTTGTTCATCAATGGTCGAATGCTGCCTTTAACGAGTCGGCATACCGAACTTTACGAAGCGTTTAAGGATCGAAAGTAGAAAGTTTAAAGTGAAAAAGTGAAAAAGGGTAAAAGCTGGCTGATATTATTCAAGCAAACTTTTACCCTTTTTCACTTTTTACCATTTACCCTTTAAACCTTTTCTCAGGCTTTCTGCGGAATTTCTTCGCCTTCAGGGAAAAATTCGAGCGATGCGGAATTTAGACAATAACGCTGTCCGGTCGGCGGCGGACCGTCGAGGAAAACGTGACCTTGATGTCCATCGCATCTGGCGCACCGAATTTCATTACGAACCATTCCGAATTTCGTGTCGCGGATGTTCTTTAAATGTTCTTTATCAAACGGTTGATAAAAAGAAGCCCAACCCGTTCCCGAATTAAACTTTGAATCTGACGAAAAAAGCGGCAGACCGCACAGACGACAAGCGTAAACGCCCACTTCTTTGTTGTCGGTCAAATTGCCGCAAAACGCTGCTTCCGTGCCGTGTTCGAGCAGTACGCGATAGGCTTCCGCGTCTAAATCCTGCGCCAGATGTTCGCGCGTCGCTGCGTCAATCGGCGTAATATCATAGCCCGATTCCGATAATTCTTTTTGTGTTTCCGGTGTCATAAAAAATTCTCCTCAAAATTTATGATGACAAAATCGTTCGGAAAACACAAAATCCGGTAAACAAACTTTTTGTCTTTTGATAGAAACACAAACCGATTCAGCCGTTCGTTTATATTTTCAAACACTAATTCATCTTACGCACAATCAAAACGCGAGCGTTCACGTCCTTCGCTAATTGAATTTTATTTAATTTGATTCTGCCTGATTAAAAGTCCGCCTCTTCACTTTTTCTCCTCTCGTTTTTATCATTCTTATCGCGTCAATTCACGGTGCAGCCAAGCCTTCGCCATTTGCCAATCGCGTTTGACGGTTGATTCGGAAATGTCCAAAACTTCCGCCGTTTCGACGACATCCAAGCCGCTGAAAAATCAGAGTTCAACGATTTTGGCAAGGTGCGCTTCTTTTTCGGCAAGGCGATTTAACGCTTAGTCGAGCGCGAGCAAATCAAAATCGGTTTCGCTGACGCGAATCGTCAAAGCGTTATCAAGCGGCAAATCGCTCGGGATGCCGCCGCGCCGGACGCGATGTTTGGTTTTGGCGTAATCAATCAGAATCCGCCGCATCATTGTCGCGGCGACGGCGAAAAAGTGCGTTCGGCTTTCCCACGCGACCAACTTTTGTCCAGCTAATTTGAGATACGCCTCGTGAACCAGCGCGGTCGTCTGAAGCGTGTGTCCGCCGCGCTCTTTTTGCAAATAACGATGCGCCTGTCGGTGCAGTTCGTCATAGACGAGTTTGAGCAGCGCGTCCGCCGCGCCGCCACGCCGATTGTCTTTCCAATCGTATAACTTTTCCGTTATCTCGTTTGCCCGATGCGCCTCGTCCGTCATTGCTAAACCTCTCTGTTGGCGGGAGTGACTTAATTTTTAACCACGAAAGTATGCCTTTTTAATCGAAAAGTCAATTTTTTTAAAATATTTTGACCTCTGTTTTCAAAAATCGTCGCGCTAATAGTTAGAAAGCAAACTTCACTTTCAATAAAAAATCAGTTGATTAAACTCGCGTCGCCGGGTTTTGTTTCGTGGGCGTATCGGGCAGACTAGACAACGGCGGAAACACGGAAAATTTTTAGGAGTTAGAATAAATTCGTGTCATAATGTCGGCGAAAAGTCTTTAAAACACGATTACGGAATTTTTTATTCGATTCCGACTTTTGCCGGAAAAGAAAGGAGCCAGTGATTTATGCTTTCGTGTCTTTTCAAACAGAGAAAAAGCGGTCTCATTTGCACCGCCTTTTTACTTTTGGGAATCAGTTTCGCCGCCGTCACTCGCGCCGAGCGTTTGCCGATTAAGCATCTGACGATTGCCGACGGTTTGCCGCAAAACGGCATCAGCAAAATTACGCAGGACGCGAGCGGGTTTTTCTGGTTCTGCACCGGCGGCGGTCTGGCGCGTTTCGACGGTTACGATTTCACAAATTTCACCACGGGGGAAGGATTACCGCGCGACAAAGTTCTTGATTTTCTCCACGCGCGCGAAGGCGATTACTGGCTGGCGACCACCGGAGGTTTAGTCGCCTTCGCGCCTGATGGCATTGCTTATAACCGCGTCGTAACTTTCGACGAAGCCGCCCGGCTGCCCGAAATGCCGCTGTTTACGACTTATTTTTTACCTGATGGCAAAAATAAAATTCCGACTAATCCTACTAATCTGCTGCAAGATTCCCATGGTCGCATCTGGGTTGGCTCAAGCGACGGATTATTTCGCCTCGAAAAATCCGACGATCAATCTAAACATCAATTAATTCAAATCAATTTGCCGCCCGCAACCGCCGCCGAATACGTTTATTCGCTTTACGAAGATCGGCGCGGCGCGATTTGGGTCGCCGCGCAAACCGCTTTATACCGCATTTTGCCGGATGGTCGCATAACGAGCTATGTGGAAAGCGAACCGATGCCTGTTTTTCAGGCTCTGCTCGAAGACCGGCGCGGAAACTTTTGGGTCGGAACGGCTAAAAAAGGCTTGTTTCAATTTGCCGTTGACGAAAACGAAACGCCGAAACTGATTCGCCATTTCGCGCCGGAAAAATACGCGGACATCGAGTGGATTGATTCGATTATCGAATCGTATGACGGCAAATTGTGGCTCGGCACGCTCGACGGTTTATTTGAATTTGACGCGGAAACGGAAAAACTTTATTTCTACACGCAGCAGAGCGGCATCGTCTACGGTCGTTACCCGACAATTTTCGAGGACAAAAGCGGCAGTTTGTGGCTCGGCACAAGAACGGCGGGTGCTTTTCGGCTGGCGCGGCGCGGTCTGTCGGCGTTCGGAGCGGAGGACAAAATCGCCAACATTCGCAGCGTTTCGGCAATGAACGACGGCAGTTTGTTTCTCATGGGCTTTATCTTTCGCGCCGAAGCGGACGAAACCGGCGCGAAAGTTGAAATACAAACTCCGCAAAAAGGCTTTAAGCCGTATGATTGGAAAATCGGGCGTTTTGACGGGAAAAATTTTACCTGGCTGAGACCGGCTTTGCCGCCAAAGGTTACTTATTTCGGTTGGAACGAAAATCAACTCAATTTTCAAGCCCGCAACGGCGAATGGTGGATTGCGACCGGCGAAGGATTGTTTCGCTATCCGAAAACGGATTTCGAGAAGCTAGCGACAACTCAGCCGATTTCCGTTTTCGATAAAACGAAAGGACTCGCGCCGCACGATGTTTTCCGGCTTTACGAAGATTCGCGCGGCGACGTTTGGATTTCCACAAGCGCCGTCAAAGACAACGGCTTTTTCGTGTGGCGGCGCGACGGAGAAATTTTGCGCGATGCTTGGCAGACGGAAGGTTTGTCATCGGAGAAAGACGATTTGGTCAGTTCATTTGCCGAAGACGAAAACGGAAATTTATGGATCGGATTTTTTTACGGCGGCGTGGCACGGCTTTCAATTTCGACCGGCAAAGCGCAGGTTTTCGGCGAACCCGAAGGCATACCGAAAGGCGGCATCAATCACATTTACGTTGACCGAACGGGCGACGTTTGGCTGGTGTCAGCGCGCGACGGTTTGGCGCGGATTGACGATGCCGAAAGCATCCACCCGAATTTCGTCAAATTTACGACCGCCAACGGACTGTCGAGCAATCGCACGTTCGCCGTCACCGAAGACGGGCAAGGATTGATTTACGTTGCTACCGACCGCGACGTGAATCGCCTGAATCCGGCAACCGGCGAAGTCAAAATTCTCAAACTTTCCGACGAAATGCCGACGCGCGAATTTCGCACGGCGATGCGCGACGCGCACGGGACGCTCTGGTTCGGAACGACCGAAGGTCTGGTGAAATACGAGCCGTTCGCCGACGAAGCGAGCAAGCCGCCGGAAATTTTGCTGACCAAAATCGAAATCGAAGGCAAAGCGCAGAAGGTTTCGGCAATCGGCGCAACTGAAATAAATTTACCGACGCTCGCGCCCGAACAAAATCAGGTGCGGATTGATTTCGTCAGCCTTGCCGCGCTCGACGACGAAGACGTGCGTTATCAATACAAATTCGATTCGCAAACGGATTGGTCGCCGCCTTCCAAAGAGCGTTTCGTCAATTTCGCCAATCTCTCTTCCGGCGATTACAAAATCGAGTTTCGCGCCGTCGCCGGCGATAATCTCGCAAGCGAGCAGCCCGCCGCCGTCACCTTCAAAATTCTCCCGCCGTTTTATCTCCGCGCGTGGTTTCTGGCTGCGGCGGCTTTGATTTTTGCCGCCGCGATTTACGGTTTTTATCGCTACCGTTTGAACAATCTGCTCGGAATCGAACGCACGCGAACGCGCATCGCCACCGATTTGCACGACGACATCGGCGCGAATTTATCAAAAATTT
>JALYQJ010000364.1 GCA_030855875.1 Acidobacteriota bacterium | reverse complement strand
GGCGAATCATTATATTTTCCGGCTTGATGTCGCGGTGAACGATCCCGGCAGAGTGTGCCGTTGCCAGCGCGTCGGCAATCTGCTCGGAAATTTTTATCGAATCGGTTAACGAAAGTTCGCCTTTTTCGATTTTTTCGCGCAAAGTTTCGCCGTCAACATATTCGGTCGCAATATAAAGCCGTTCGTCCTGCTCGCCGATTTCGTGGATCGTGATAATGCTGGGATGATTGAGCGACGATGCGGCTTTCGCTTCCGACTTAAAACGCTGAACGCGCTCCTCATCGCAGCAAAATTCTGGCAAAAGGATTTTCAAGGCGACCTTTCTGTCGAGTTGTTCGTCGTGCGCCAGATATACTTCGCCCATTCCGCCTGCGCCGATTTTTTCCTGAATTTCGTATCGTCCGAGTTTTTTGCCTGAAAGCATAGAGAAACCATCAATAAATTTAGTTTTTCATCAACTTTAACGTATCGAATCAACTAAAAGTTTATTAATATTTCAGCTTTTTAAAGTCGGAGCGCGGACATCCCTGTCCGCAATATCGCGCAAGCGATGAAAAACGCCTTGATTAAATTCAATGATGAATTTAATCAAGGCGTTCATTCGCGCTATCGCGCTCAAGGCGGACATCCTGTCCGCGCTCCCGGTATAGATTTCAGTTGGCATATTCTTTCGGAAACCACAAAACTTTGCTCGGCTCGGTCGTTTTCGCTTGTTGTTTTCGCAAAACCGCCGTTTTCAAGAGTTGCTGCGCCGTTTCGCCGTCGCGCCCGAAGGTTGCCGCGCCGAAATTCAATTTTAGAAAAACTTTCTCTTTTTCGGCTATTTCAAAAGGTTTGGTGACAAACGCCCGTTTGATGCGTTCGGTGACTTCCGACGCTATCTTCTCCGAAGCGGTCGGCAAAACGGCTAAAAATTCATCGCCTGAAGAACGCGCTAAAAAATCCATCTGGCGCAGTTGATTTTTGATGATTTTCCCAGCGAATGACAAAAATCGGTCGCCGGTCTGATGTCCGAATTTTTCGTTAAAATCCGAAAAATTATCAACGTCAATGCTCAAAATTGTCAGAGGTCGCTCAAGTTGAAATCTGGTTGATTCAGCGATTTGATTTTCCAGCACGAGATAAAACGCTCGTTCATTCGGCAGAGCGGTCAGCGAATCGGTTAGAGCATTCGATAAACTGCGTTCAAAAGCCATCGAACCCGCAAACATCGGGGCGACCCGTTCGCCGACGGCTTCGAGCAATTTAAGCGATTTATCGTCGTAACTATCGAATTGTCTGCCGTAAAGCTGCACCACGCCCATAATTTCAGAATTATGAAACAGCGGAGCGGCTATCGTGCTTTGAAAATCTTTTATAATTTCCTGAGAAAAAACCGGCTTATCCACTAAAAGTCCCGCGTCAATCTGTGCCGTTCCGCTAGTAAATGTTTTTCCGGCAATGCCTTTTTTGACGCTCATTTCGGTATTTTTCAGAGATTCCGCATTGGTGCCTAAAACATATTCGACTTTAAAATTCGCTCTGTACTCATCCAAAACATAAAAAACGCAAGTTTCAAACGGAATAAGTTCGTTAACCCGACTCGCAACCAGACGCAGCATATCCGCCGGTTTTAACGACGCGCCGAAAAATTCGTTTACTTCTTCGAGAGCGAAAAGCCGGTTTTGCACATCTGCGTCAAGTTCCCGCGCAGCCGCATTACTTAAAAAAGCGGCTTGTTTTTTTTTGTGGGAATGATATTTTGAAATGCAAAAAACGAGGTATAAAAATAAAATAATCGAAAACACGATCAGCTTGGTTTCAAAACCGAAATCGGCGTAACTGAGCGCAAATGTCAAAGCCAGAGCGCAAAATGATACGCCGGTCAGTAAAAAATCGAACGCGCCGATGTTTTCCCGGTTTTGTTCCGCAGAACCGTTTCGTGTTGGTTGTATCATACGAAAAAAAGTGTTTGAGATATAGATAAATAAAGGGCGATGTGAGATTTTCCCTACCTTTGAAGATAACTTTTAGCGCAGCCCAAAGTCAATAGTTTTTTGCAAAACCCGAGCTTATTTCAAATTAACCGTAAAATGCCTGAAATTTGTGCGGATTATTTCAAAAAAGTTGTCGAAATTGCCTTTTTTGCTGTTTCTTGAGTTGACTAAAGGTATTTAGAAATTTATATTGTCCAATGTTCCATAGTTAAATAGTTTGGAGCAAGGCTGTGAAGTATTCACAGCCTCGATAGAATAATAAATAATCTTTGAAGAAGACAGGAGACTTTAAATAAAATGAAAAAAATTATTGCTCTTTCAGGAGTTTTAGTTTTAGGATCGTTGGGAATAGCTTGTGGTGACACAGCGAATACCAATACTAATACCAATACAAATAGAATGAACACAATGACAAATTCGTCAACGATGAACTCAACAATGTCGAATTCGTCAATGTCGAACTCATCAATGTCGAACTCGTCAATGTCGAACTCGATGTCAAACGGCTCGATGTCGAACTCGATGTCAAATGGTTCGATGTCAAACTCGATGTCGAACGGTTCGATGTCTAACTCGATGAATTCAAATAGAATGATGAATTCAAATATGATGTCCAATTCGTCAATGAACTCAAACAGACCGTAGTTTGAGTTTTTTTGTGGCAAAAAATACAAAAGCGTGTTGTTTATACAATGCGCTTTTTTATTTGCTGATTCTCAATTTTTTGATGGAAACTCACGACGAATTTCTCTTCTCCGGCTCATTTTCATTTCACCGAACAATCTTTGAAACTTCCGTCACAGTTTGATATATTGTTGGCGTATTTTCCAACCTTTTATGACATCGCGTTCGATTGCAAAACTCAGACCTCTGAAAACGCGCCCGAATCTTTTCGCGGGTGATTAATCTTTTACTTCTCAAACATTGCATTATCACATTGACGGATTTATCCGTTATCATTCTTAGTTTCTGAATATCGAGGAGAAAAATTATGACACCGATTATCGAATTGCAAAAACCGCTTATTAAAACCGAACTTCCCGGACCGAAAGGACGCGAAATCATCGCTGCCGACGCAAAATACGTGACACCGAGCTATCCGCGACCGGATTACAAACTAGTCGCCGAAAAAGGTTACGGCGTTTGGATCGAAGACGCTGACGGCAATGTTTTTTTAGACTGCAACGCGGGCGTGGCGGTTTGCTCGACCGGACACTGCCACCCGGAAATCGTCGAAGCGATCACCAAACAAGCGCAAACATTAATCCATATGTGCGGAACTGATTTTTATTACCGCCAAATGCCGGATTTGGGAAAGAAGTTAAACGAAATCTGTCCGATTGAAGGCGACACGAAAACGCACTTTGCCAATTCCGGCGCGGAAGCCGTCGAAACCGCTCTAAAACTGGCAATGTATCACACGCGCCGCCAAAAATTCATCTCGTTTTTCGGTTCGTTTCACGGCAGAACGCTCGGCGCGTTATCGCTGACATCATCGAAAAAAGCCCAGCGTTCCGGGTTTATGCGGCAGGCTTTAGATGTCGTTCACGTTCCGTTTCCGAAATGTTATCAATGCCCTTTCAATCTCGGAAAATGCGACGACGGAAGCTGTTGTCTCGGCTCGATTGACTGGATTGAAAATCGTTTATTCAACACGACGACACCGCCTGAAGAAGTCGCCGGAATCGTCGTCGAAGCGGTTCAGGGCGAAGGCGGTTACGTTCCCGCGCCGAAGGAATTTTTGCAGGCGATTCGCCGCATCTGCGACGAACACGGAATAATGATGATCGTTGACGAAGTGCAGTCTGGAATGGGTCGCACCGGCAAAATGTTCGCCATCGAACATTCGGAAGTCGCGCCCGATATAATGTGTCTCGCAAAAGGCATCGGCTCAGGATTGCCGATTGGCGCGTGCGTCGCCAAAGCCGAAATTATGGACTGGCACAAAGGAGCGCACGCTTCGACCTTCGGCGGAAATCCGGTCTGCATCGCTTCCGCGCTGAAAACGATTGAACTGCTCGAAAACGGTCTGGTCGAAAACGCCGAAATCGTCGGCGCGTATCTCGAAGCCGGTTTGAATAAATTAAAAGACAAATACGACTGCATCGGCGATGTGCGCGGACTCGGAATGATGCTCGGCGTGGAATTCGTCGAAGACAGAAACTCTAACAAATCTGCACCGGAATTGCGCGATAAAATCGAAATGGCGTGTTTCAATCGCGGCTTGATAATCTTGGGCTGCGGAGCTTCGACAATCCGTTGGTCGCCGCCGCTCATTTTGACAAAAGAAAACGTGGATGTTGCGCTCGAAATTTTCGACGCGGCGATTGCCGATTCCATTTAACAAATTTTGATTTTTGCTCAAAGGTTTTGCGTTTCATAGTTTAATGCTTTGCAAATCTTTTGTTTGAAGGGAGCGCGAACAGTAATGTTTACGCTCCCTTCTTTTCTCTCATTTTGTAACATCGGTTATTCTAATAGTAATGAGTGAAATTGAAAGAAAAGTGGGAGTGATGATCGTCGGTTTCGGCGGCGCGGTCGCGTCAACCGCTGTTGCCGGCATTGAGCTTTTGAAGCGCGGGAAAATCGGCACGGAAGGTTTGCCGCTCGCTTTTTTGCCGAAAAATTTGACTGAAAATCTAGCAGATTATGAAAATCTCGTTTTCGGCGGTTGGGATATGAACGCGGACGATTTAGCGAGTGCTGCAACGACGCATAATGTTTTGACTTTGCAGCAGTTTCACGAAGTCAGCGAAGAACTCCAAGCCGCAAAACCGCTCGCCGCCGTTTGCAATTCGGCGTTTTGTCACAATATCGAAGGCAAAAACGTCATCGCCGCCGATAATCAGTATCTCTGCATCGAAGCCGTGCGCGAAGACATTCGGCGGTTTAAAGACGAGCAAAATATTGAAAACGTAGTGATGATAAATCTGGCTTCGACCGAAAGTTTGGTTGATAAAGATTCGGAAACTTACGCGACGCTCGAAAATTTTGAAAAAGCTCTCGGCGAAAATTCTGCGGAAATTTCACCGGCGATGATTTACGCTTACGCCGCCGTCGGCGAAAATGTGCCTTACGGAAATTTTACGCCGTCGGTTGCGGCGGATATTCCCGCACTTGTCAAATACGCCGAAAAAATGAAGGTTCCAATCGCCGGAAAGGACGGCAAAACCGGGCAGACGTTTATCAAAACCGTTATCGCGTCCGGTTTGAAAACGCGCGCTTTGAAGGTTGACGGCTGGTTTTCGACGAATATTCTAGGAAATCGTGACGGACTTGCGTTGTCACATCCCGATTCTTTGAAATCGAAAGTCGTGACGAAAGGCTCGGTTTTGGACGACATTTTGGGTTACAAAGTCGAAGATCATCTGGTTGACATCCGCTATTATCGTCCGCGCGGCGACAACAAGGAAGCGTGGGATAATATTGACATTATCGGATTTATGGGACAGCCGATGCAGTTGAAAATAAATTTTTTATGTCGTGATTCGATTCTCGCCGCGCCGCTCGTCATCGAAATCGCGCGTCTGCTCGATTACGCGCAAACCTGCGGTGATTCGGGCGTTCAGGAGCAGCTTTCCGTGTTTTTCAAACTGCCGCAAGTCGCCGACGAAATCAATCAAAAGCCCGAACACGCGCTTCATTTGCAGGAACAAATGATGATCAAATGGCTAGAATCGCAGATGAGTAAATGAACTCCTGAAATTGCAAAACAAAAAAGCCGCAAGCTGATTCAAACTCGCGGCTTTTTTATTGAAAAATTATTTACCTAACCTTTCGCTTTTTTGATTTCCTCGATCATCGTCGGAACGGCTTCAAACAAATCACCGACAATGCCGTAATCGGCGATGTCGAAAATCGGTGCTTCCGCGTCTTTGTTGATCGCCACGATTGTTCCAGCGTTTTTCATCCCGACGATGTGCTGAATCGCGCCGGAAATGCCGAGCGCGATGTAAACTTTCGGCGCGACGGTTTGCCCGCTCGATCCGATTTGACGGTCAATCGGCAGCCATTCGGCATCGCAAATCGGACGCGAAGCCGCTAAATCCGCGCCGAGCGCATCCGCTAACGCTTGCGCGACGGCGATGTTTTCCTGCGATTTAATGCCGCGACCGACGGCGACGATAATTCCCGATTTCGATAAATCAACCGATGCTTTTGCTTCCTGAAACGGTTCTTCCGGTGTCATTCGCAAATCTTTTACTTCGACTTCGACGGTTTCGATTTGTGCGCTTCCGCGTTCGGCATTGTCGCCGCGATACGCGCCCGATTGAAACGTGACGAAATACGGCGCGTCACCTTCAATCGAAACGTCGGCATCGAGTTTTCCGAGAAAAATTCGGCGCGTAAAAAGTAATTTCCCGTCATTATTCGTATAACGAATGCAATCACCAACAACTTCCTTGCCGAATCGCGCCGCCACTTTCGGCGCGAAATCGCGCACTTGATAAGTGTGCGCCATCACGACGTAGGTCGGATTCGTCTGTTTAATAATTTGTTCCCACGCATCGGCGTAAGCGTCGGGCGTGTAAATGCCGAGCTTTTCGTTTTTAGCGACGATCACTTTTTCGACATTATACTGCGCGATTTCCTGCGCCAGAGAGCAATCTTTATCGCACGGAATAATCGCCGTAACTTTTAATCCCAAATCTTTGCCGATAGCCTGCGCCGAAGCGACTGCTTCGAGCGAGGCGCGATTCAAAACGCAGTTTTTGTGTTCGATGAATACTAAAATGCTCATAAATATTTTTTTGGTTTTTGGTTTTTGGTTTTAGATTTTTAGATAAAAAATTACAGCCGTTTATAAAACGAAAATCCAAAATCTAAAATTAGATAACGCGAACTTCCGTTTTTAACTTCTCAACGAGTTCCGCCGCACCTTTTTTCGCATCGCCGCCGCCGAGCATTTGCGTTTGTTTGAATTTCAGCGGCAGATAAACTTTTTCGATTCTCTGCGCCGACGCGAAGGTTTCGATATTTAGTTCGACATCGCGAATTTCTTTTTTCTTCGCCGCCATAATTCCCTTCAAAGAAGCATAGCGAATTTGCGAAATTCCCGATTGAATCGTCAAAAGCGCGGGCAATTGATAAGTAAACCATTGATACCAGCCGCTTTCGAGTTCGCGTTTTAAGCGTAAATTGCCGTTCAAACTGGCTCGGTCAATATCAATCACGATTGTCGCGTGAGGAATGCCGAGCAATTCGGCTAAAATCACGCCCGTTTGTCCGTAACTCACATCATCGGACTGCAAACCCGTAAAAATGAGATCGGCGTTTTCGTCGCGTATCGCTCCGGCGATGGCTTTGGCAATTTGAAACGGCGAAAGTTTGTTCGGCTCCGGCGTGACGACGTGAATCGCCCGATCTGCGCCGCGAGCGAGCGCGTCCTTCAAAACCGTTTTCGCCGATTGCGCTCCTAATGTGCAAATGACAACTTCGCCTTCGCCCTTCGCTTCCTTTAATCGCAGGGCTTCTTCCAAAGCATAGCCGTCAGATTCGTTCGTTTGATGTGAAATATTCGATTCGTCAATCCATTTTTCGTCGCCGCTGACGCGCAAAATCGCGTCTTTGTTAGCAACCTGTTTCATTAAAACGATAATTTTCATAAACTTACTTTTACGCTTATTTTTCCGAAAGTTTTTTAATAATTGATTTTGCTAAATTTTCGTTAATCTCTGTATGTCGCGGAATCGGCTGGGATTGCTTTGTTTTCGGGTTTGAATACCAATCGTGATTTCCTCCGTGTCGAACGAAAATACAACCTAGTTTTTCAAGTTGCTTAATTAATTAACGCCTTTTCTTTAAGCAATTGCCAATTCCTCAACTTTTCTGATAAAGGGAATGCCTTTCGTTTCAATGTCTTCAAGCAAACTTTTCAAATTTTCTAAAAGTTCTTCTTTTGAAAATCCTTGAGTTTCATAATCGGGAAAATCGTTCAAAAATCCGATAAAAAATTCACCGTCCTGCCAGTATGTATATTTTACCGTTTTCATAAAACTATTCACTAAATCTTTTAAAAATCAAACAGGCATTTGTTCCGCCGAATCCGAAACTATTCGATAAAACATAATTCACTTCAGCATTTCGCGCTTCGTTCACGACGTAATCGAGATCGCAATCCGGGTCGGGAAATTCGTAGTTTATTGTCGGCGGCAAGACATTATCATTCATTGCGAGTATTGAAAATACGGCTTCGATGCCGCCCGCCGCGCCGAGAGCGTGTCCGGTCATTGATTTCGTGGAGCTGACGGCTAATTTATATGCGTGTTCGCCGAAGGTTTTTTTGATTGCAAGTGTTTCGTATTTGTCGTTATACGGAGTCGAAGTTCCGTGTGCATTGATATAGCCGATTTGTTCCGGCGTGATTCCCGCGTCTTTGATAGCTTTCAGCATCACGCGCATCGGACCGGAGCCGGTTTCGTCGGGCGCGGTAATATGAAAAGCGTCGCCGCTCATTCCGTAACCGACGATTTCGCCGTAAATTTTCGCGCCTCGCGCCTGTGCGAAATCCAAGCCTTCCAAAATAATAATGCCCGCACCTTCGCCGATAACGAAGCCTTCGCGTTCGGCATCAAACGGGCGCGAAGCTCTTTTCGGATCGTCGTTGCGGGTCGAAAGAGCGCGCATCGAAGCGAATCCGGCGACCGACATCGGCGTAATCGCCGATTCCGCGCCGCCGCAAATCATCACGTCGGCATCGCCGCGTTCGATTATCCGAAAACTGTCGCCGATAGCGTGCGCTCCCGCCGCGCAAGCCGTTGCCGTCGCTGTATTCGGACCCTTTAACCCGTGGCGAATCGAAACATTGCCCGACGCTAAATTAACAATGGACTGCGGAATAAAAAACGGTGAAACGCGGTCAGGTCCGCCGAGCAGAAGTTTGTCGTGTTCACGTTCAATCGCCCAGAAATCACCGATGCCGGAGCTAATGTAAGTTCCTGCCATTTCTGCGTTCGATTCGTCAATTCGCAACCCGCTGTGTTTCATCGCTTCGTCGGCGGCGGCGATGGCAAAATGCGTGAACGCGCCCATTCGTCTCGCTTCTTTTTTGTCGAGAAAATTGAGCGGATCAAAATCTTTGACTTCGCAGGCAAATTTTACCGAAAATTTTTCCGTGTCGAACTTTTTAATATAATCCGCGCCGCTTTCGCCGCGCTTCATCGCCGCCCAGGTGGTTGCAACATCGTTGCCGCAGGGCGTAACCAATCCAAGTCCGGTAATAACTACACGACGTTTCATATTTTAATGGTGAATGGTGAATGGTGAATGGTGAATAACAGAATTTCTTCATTCACCATTCACCATTATAAAACTAACCCTGTTTGTGTTGTTCGACGTAAGCGTAAGCGTCGCGCACACTTTGAATTTTTTCCGCGTCTTCATCCGGGATTTCGATGTCGAATTCCTCTTCAAAACGCATTACGAGTTCGACCAAATCGAGCGAATCCGCGCCTAAATCTTCGATGAAACGGGCATTTTCCGTCACTTCCGCTTCATCAACCCCTAATTCGTCAACAATAATCTGTTTAATTTTTTCTTGAACTTCTGACATATTTTCTCCTATTCCTATACTTTAAAGTTATTTAGTATTTCTTTCAAACCGACTGAATTTTCGACATTAAAACAGCGAATTTCGCGGTTAATCTGCCGAACCAAACCCGATAAAACTTTTCCCGCGCCGACTTCGACGAATGTTTCCACGCCTTCGTTAATTAAATTTTCGACCGAAGCCGCCCAGCGCACCGGCGACGAAACCTGTTCGGTTAACGCGGTTTTCACGCGCCCGCCTTTTGTGTTCGCTTCGGCAGAAACATTTTCGATAATCGGAAATCTCAAATCCTGAAAATCAATTGCGGCTAAATCCTTCGCCAATTTTTCCTGCGCCGACAACATCAAATCGCAATGAAAAGGTGCGGAAACATTTAATTTGATAGCGCGTTTCGCGCCGCGTTCCTTTAATATTTCAATCGCCCGATCAATCGCTCCGGCGTTTCCGGCGATGACAATCTGCGTGGGCGAATTAATATTCGCCGGGCTGCAAATTTCGCCTTGCGACGCATCTTCGCAAGCAACTCTAACTGTTTCAATCGGCAAACCTAAAATCGCCGCCATCGCACCGACTCCGACCGGAACGGCTTCCTGCATATATGTGCCGCGCTTGCGAACCGTTTTCACCGCGTCCGAAAAACTCATCGCGCCAGCCGCCACCAGAGCCGAATATTCCCCCAAGCTATGACCGGCAACGTAATCTGGTTGGGCAAAACCTTCCGATTCCATCGCGCGAAAAGCAGCAACTGAAGTTGTCAAAATCGCGGGTTGCGTGTTCGCCGTTAAAGCTAAATCTTCAACTGTTCCGCCGAAACACATTTCGGAAAGCGAAAACTGAAGCGCGTCATCGGCTTCTTCAAAAACTTCACGCGATGCGGCGAAATTATCGTATAAATCCTTTCCCATTCCCACGGCTTGCGAGCCTTGTCCGGGGAAAATATAAGCAATCATAATTCAGTTCAAAGTTCAAAGTTCAAGGTTGAAAATAAAAAAACTTTGAACCTTGAACCTTGAACTAAAATCTCACCACCGTTCCGCCCCAGGTTGCGCCGCCCCCAAAAGCAGTCAGCAAAACTAAATCGCCCGATTTGATCTTTCCCGATTGAATACATTCGTCAAGCGCAATCGGAATCGAAGCCGATGAAGTGTTGCCGTGTTCGGCGATATTTGAATAAACCTTTTCTTCAGGCACACCGAGCCGAGACGCGACCGCATCGGTAATGCGTTGATTAGCCTGATGCGGAACTACCAGATCAAGATCTTCGACCGCGTAACCGGCTTTCGCCAGCATTTCCACCGAAATTTCCGTCATCGAACGCACCGCGACCTTAAAAAGTTCGTTGCCCTTCATCTTGAAAAAGTGCATTCCGTCGTCAATCGTTTGATGCGACGTGCCGAGTTTCGTTCCGCCGCCGGGAGCGTAAAGCTGTTCTTCGTAACGACCGTCGGAGCGAATTTTTGTCGCTAAAATCCCTTTTCCTTCTTCGACCGGAGCGAGAACCGCCGCGCCCGCGCCGTCGCCGAAAATAACGCACGTCGAGCGGTCGGTGTAATCAACGTATTTCGTTAAAACTTCCGCGCCGATAACTATAGCGTTGCGAATCTGCCCGGTGCGAATCATTGATTCGACCATCGTAATTCCGTATAAAAAGCCGGAACAAGCCGCAAAAATATCCATTCCCGCCGCGTTGTGTGCGCCGAGTTGCGCCTGAATCAATGCGCCGGTCGAAGGCATAATCTGGTCGGGCGAAGTCGTCGCGCAGACGATAATATCAACGTCTTCCGGCTTTAAACCGGCTCTTTCCAAAGCCTGTTTTGCCGCTAAAGTGCCGAATTGCGAAGTGTATTCGCCATCGGCGGCTTTGTGACGCTGTTTGATTCCGGTGCGCGAAGTTATCCATTCATCGGAAGTTTCGACGATTTTCTCCAAATCTGCGTTCGTTAAAACGCCGCTTGGATAAGCGTGTCCCATTCCGATGATGCCTGCGTTATTTGCCATTTTGGATTTCGGATTTAATTCTTGCTTTTTTCAATCGCAAATCGCAAATTACACTATTCGGATTTTTTTACTTCGATGATTTGACGACCTTTATACATTCCGGTTTTCGGGTCAATTCGGTGCGGCTTTTTGGCTTCGCCGGTTTCTTTGTCAATGTAATATTGCGGCAGTTTCAGCGCGTCGTGCGCTCGTCTCTCGCGTGTTCGGGCGTGTGAATGTCTTCGTTTTGGATTTGGCATAATTACTCCGTAATTCAAGATTCAAGATTCCAAATTAAAATCTTGAATTATTTTAAATTTCTCAATGCTGACCATCGCGGGTCAACTTCTTTTTCTTCGCAGTTACAATCTATCAAATTTCGGTTCGCGCCGCATTTCGGGCATAAACCTTTGCAATCTTCGCTGCAAAATTCTTGCGTCGGCAAATTCAGTAAAATCTGTTCGCGCACTAGTTCCTTAATATCAATATTTTGACCATCAAAAAGTGCGACTTCTAGATCATCTTCGCGTATTTCGACTTCTTTTGCCTGCGAATAATGTTCGGGCGCAACGTAACTGACATCAAACGGAAAAGTTAAAGATTTCTCAATTGGCTGAAGACAGCGGCTGCATTCGATAATAATGTCGGTGGAAATTTCGCCTTCCAAATCCGCCTGCGCGATTCGTTTTGTCAATTTTCCTTCGACGTTTACAGGGCTTTTCAGTTCCGCATTTTCACCTTCCAAATCAATTTCTTCAGGCGCGAACAGAGCCGTAAAATTAAAAGGCGAACTTCCCGATGTGATTAAATCAATAATCATTACTAACAGAATAAACTTTCAATTCAAACAGCGCAAAACGCAAAGAATTTATTATAACTATTGAGTTTAGCGTGTCAACTCGTTGTCGTTCTAAAATCCCGACCGTAAGACTCAAATCATTGCTTTATAAACGCTTAATCGTATTCGCGCCGACGGCTTCGTCAAAAGACTTAAATCCTTCTCGCTTTAAAATTTCTGATAGACCGGAATTTATATCCCGCGCAAATGAGAAACCTTGATAGATAAATCCTGTGTAAGACTGCAAAAGCGACGCTCCCGCCGAAATTTTTTGATATGCGTCCTCCGCCGTAAAAATCCCGCCGACTCCGACAATCGGCAGTTTTCCTTTTGAATATTTATAAATTTTGCGAATAATTTCGGTTGATTTTGCTCGCAGAGGCTTACCGCTTAAACCGCCGGTTTCATCAATTTTTGTTTTCAGATTTTCTCTTGAAACCGTGGTGTTAGTTGCAATTATTCCCGCGAGATTCAATCTTAACGAAACGTCCACAATCGCTTCAAGCTCCGCCTCCGTTAAATCCGGCGCGATTTTGATGAGCAGCGGTTTTAAGTTTTGAGTCCCGCCTTCAGGCGGCTTTTCTGTCGCATTTTGTTCTCTGACGGCGGAACTCAAAACTTGATTCCGCTTTTGCAGTTCTCCCAAAAGTTTTTCCAAATTTTCCGCTTTTTGAAGTTCGCGCAAATTCGGCGTGTTCGGCGAAGAAACATTAACAGCGATATAATCGGCAACCTCAAAAGCCAGATCAAAACTCGCTAAATAATTTTGGGTCGCTTCCTCATTCGGCACCTCTTTATTTTTGCCGATGTTCACGCCGAGAACGCAATTCGGATTAATTTTTTTCAATCTTTCCACAACCTTCGGCGTTCCTTCATTATTAAATCCGAGCCGGTTTATCAACGCTTCGTCTTCGGGAAGCCGAAAAAGTCGCGGCTTTTCATTACCTTTCTGCGGATTAAAAGTAACTGTTCCAACTTCAACGAATCCGAAACCGAGCGCGGCTAATTGATTGACAACCACGCCGTTTTTATCAAAACCGGCGGCAATTCCTAAAGGTTTTTTGAAATTTAATCCGAATCTTTCTATTTCACTGAACGATTCACAAACAAATCGTTTTGCGGCGTAATCCTGAGCCGATTTTGAACTCAAACCGATTTTTAACGCTTTAATACCGATTTCGTGTGCCGTTTCGGGCGAAATATTGAAAACCAGCGGACGAATGATTTTTTTATAGAGAGACATTTATGCGGCAAATTCCACCAAATCATAGAGTTCGTCCAAAGCAATTTCACACTCAATCGAATCAATCATCAATAATGCCTCTAAACCTTTAACTTCTGTTTTCTCCCATCCGCTATTCGATTGCCGGGAAAAAATTTCGATAAAAGGTTTGTCCTGCGAAATTAAAATATATGTTTGCAGAGTTTCGATTTGATTCGTGTAGCGCAAAAACTTTTCGCCGCGATCATAATGTTCGGTCGAAGGCGAGAGAACTTCGACGATAACCGTCGGATTCGTAATCACGTCCTTTTTACCGTCATAAAACGTCGGTTGTCCGCACACAATCGCCAAATCCGGGTATGAATATAAACCTTTCTCATTGGTCGCAATTTTCATATTCGGCGAAAATCCGCGACAGGATTTGCCGCGAAGCTGCAAACCGACAATCGTATTTAAATTAAAACAAATCGTGCTGTGATTCGGGCTTTCGCCAGCCATCGCGTAAACGCTGCCGTCAAGAAATTCGTGTCTTTCAACCTGAACTCTTTCAAAATCTAAATAATTTTCGACCGAAAATATCGGATAAGCCTTTGCAAGTGCCATAATATTTTATTCCCCGACGAACGCTTTTCATTTTAGTTGAAAAAGCGAAAACTTAAAACATTAGACTTGAAACTTTGAACTTTAACCTTTCCTTTGTTACGATTTCCGACAACAGTTATGGCAGATGAATACGGATTAGTCGAAAAATCGAAAATTATGGACGGAGCGCGGATGAAACGCGCTTTATCGCGTCTAGCATCGGAGATCGTCGAGGAAAATCAGGGCGCGGACAATTTATATATCGTCGGCATCCGGCGGCGCGGCGTTCCATTGGCAGTAAGAATCGTCGAAAAAATCGCCGATTTGGAAGGCGCGAAACCGCTTTTCGGCATTATTGACATCACGCTTTACCGCGACGATCTTTCGACCGTCGGCGCAAATCCGATTGTCAACCGCACGGAACTCGACGCGGACATCGAAGACAAGAAAATTATTCTCGTTGATGACGTGCTTTACACCGGCAGAACGATTCGCGCCGCGCTCGACCAACTAATGGATTTCGGTCGCCCGAACCGTGTCCAACTCGCCGTGTTGATTGATCGCGGCAAGGAACACCGTGAACTGCCGATTCAGGCTGATTATATCGGCAAAACAGTTCCGACCAAAAAATCCGAAATCATCAAAGTTATGCTCAAAGAATATGATGACGAAGAAGCCGTCTGGATTTACGAAAAACCGTCCGAATAATTTTTAAGCAAGGTTAAATGCCTTGCTTTTTTTGCAGTTATTTTTTGCAGTAAAATTATGGATAAACCTTTTCGCCGAAGAGATTTACTTGGAATCCGCAATCTTTCCGCCGCTGAAATCATCGGAATTTTGAATACTGCCGAAAATTTCCGCGAGATAAATCAGCGCGAGATTAAAAAAGTTCCGACGCTTCGCGGAAAAACCGTAATTAATCTTTTTTTTGAGAATTCGACGCGCACACGCACATCGTTTGAACTCGCCGCCAAACGTCTTTCCGCCGATGCCGTCAACATTTCCGTATCGTCTTCGAGCGTGACGAAAGGCGAAACGCTGGTTGACACCGCGCTCAATCTCGACGCGATGCAGCCCGACTGCATCGTCGTCCGCCATTCGAGCGCAGGCGTTCCGCATCAACTTGCCAAAGTTTCCAAAGCTGCCATCATCAACGCCGGCGACGGAGCAAACGAACATCCGACGCAAGCCTTGCTCGACGCAATGACGATTCGTGAACGCAAAGGAAATATCGCGGGTCTGGAAGTCGCCATCATCGGCGATATTCTGCACAGCCGCGTGGCGCGTTCAAATATTCATTTATTGACTAAACTCGGCGCAAAAGTCCGCGTCGCCGGACCGAAAACATTAGTTCCAAACGATTTTGCTCATCTCGTCGAAAAAGACTTGGTTGTTTCAAAAAACATCGAAGAAGCAATCGAAGGCGCGGATGTCGTGATGATTCTCCGCATCCAAAGTGAACGTCAGGACTCGGCTTTTTTCCCGACTTTACGCGAATATTCGATTCACTACGGCTTGACCAACGAACGCCTCGATTTAGCCAAAAAAGATGCGATTGTCTTACATCCCGGACCGATGAATCGCGGTATCGAAATATCGTCGGATGTCGCCGACAGTTCGCGCAGTTTGATTTTAGATCAGGTAAAATACGGCGTTGCCGTGCGAATGGCGGTTTTGTATTTGGCAACCGGAGGCGCGGCAAGCAATGAATAATTTTGTATGAAACTTTTAATTATCAACGGTCATTTAATTGATCCGACCGAAGGACAAAATAGCGGAAAGAATCTCTTACTCAAAGACGGAAAAGTTGCCGCTTGGATTGGGCAGAATGAATCTGCGCCGGAAGATGCGGAAATTTTTGATGCGACGGGTTTGATCGTTGCGCCCGGATTTATTGATTTGCACGTTCATTTGCGCGAGCCGGGACAGGAACATAAGGAAACGATTGCGTCGGGTTGTGCGGCGGCGGTTGCGGGCGGTTGGACGAGCGTTTGTCCGATGCCGAATACGTCTCCGATTAATGATAATGCGGCGATTACGCGGTATATGATCGAACAGGCGGAACGAGCGGGTCTGGCAAATGTATTTCCGGTCGGCGCAATTACGAAATCTTCGGACGGACACGAATTAGCTGAAATGGGCGAGATGAAAGCGGCGGGCGCGGCTGCCGATTCCGACGACGGGCGACCCGTTCCGAAC
>JALYQJ010000344.1 GCA_030855875.1 Acidobacteriota bacterium | reverse complement strand
ATCAGGAACACCGTTAAAATCGTGATAAGAACAAATTACAGGTTGATAAAGCCAATAAAGATGATTTTCGACGACATCTTCTTCAAAATCGCCGCCACAAAAATCATTGCCTGAATTCCAGAAATCTTCGCGTTCTTTTAAAGATAACTCGCGTTTGCCGCCTTGCTCTTTTGGACGAAATGTAAAAATGTAATTTTCAGTACAACCAATCTTTTCTAAAGCCAAATTAAATTCTCTTTCTGCCAAACAATCAAAACGAATTTCAATTACGTCCGCCAAATCTTCGGCGCGTTTTATTTGCTCGATTAATTCGTCTGCGGTTTCGGCGCAAATCGAAACGCAGATTTTTCCGTTATTCATAAACTCAAAAACACACCCTTGCTTACGCGCGGGTTTCCGCCTTGTTTGAGGAAGATTCCATATTCATCACGAAACTCAGCGCGGCAATTAAACAGGCGATTACGCCGAAAGCGGCGCAAACTACGATTAAGGTTTGTCCGCTTTGTTTGACGGCAATCGCCGTCAAAGCCCACGCGACGGCGAGCGGATAAAAATAATTTGTTAATCTCCAGCGAATTATCACGCCCAAAATCGCGGCAACGATTAACAAAACCGCGCCCAAAATCACCGCCATTGAATCGGAAACGCGGACATTCAGATAAACGAGCGCAATCGTCGCATTCAAAATCGCCGCCGCCGTCACCCAGCCGAAATAAAGTCCGAACGGTGCTTTTGCCAGCCAGAATTCGCCGTAAGAATCGGTTTTTTGTAGATTGATGTTAATAAAAGCGAGCGTTCCGAGCAGCAAAAAAATCACCGCCAGACAAACTAAAATCGCTTCCTGATGCCAGAAATACAGCCACGCGCAGTTTGCCGCGCAGCTTAAAATATAAATCGTCCGAATGTTGCGAAAACGGTCGTAATTCTTCGGTAAAGCCTGATAAACGCTGAACGCAATCAGTCCGAGATAAATCAAGCTCCAAATCGCAAAAGCGTAACCGGCAGGCGTAATGCGCGTCGGATATTTATCGGAAACCGCGCCCGGATCAACGCCGCCGAGAACGCCGGTCGCCGCGAGCCAATTGAAAACTATAACGCCGATGGTGGCGGCGATGACGAGAATTGATTTAAGCCGATCGTTCATAATTTTTTTTCGTTTCGATCAATTTTCTTATATACTGTCATAAATTATCACCCGAAAGAAATTCTCGTATGAAAGATTATTCGGAAAAATTTCTCGTCGTCGGAGCCGGTCCGGTCGGTCTGGCGACGGCGAAAGCGTTTAAAGATGCGGGAATTGCATATCACCAGATTGACGCGGACACCGATGTCGGCGGCAACTGGAAACACGGCGTTTACCGTTCGGCGCATATTATTTCGTCAAAACATACGACCGAATACGCCGATTATCCGATGCCGGAAGATTATCCCGATTTTCCGAGTCGGAAGCAGATGCTCGATTATTTGAATTCTTACGCGGATGCGTTTTGCCTGCGTGAAAATATCGAATTCGGCACAAAAGTCGTGATGATAAATCCGCGCCCGGATGAGTTTTATGAAGCCGAATTCGCAGACGGCGAAAAGCGCGTTTATAAAGGAGTTGCGGTTTGCAGCGGACATCACTGGCAAAAGCGTTTTCCCGCTTACGAAGGCGAATTCGCGGGCGAATATTTTCACTCGAAGGATTATAAATCGCCCGAACAGCTTGCCGACAAGCGCGTTTTAGTGATTGGCGGCGGCAATTCGGCGTGTGATGTCGCGTCCGAAGCGGCGCGTGTCGGGCGAAGCTGCGATTTGTCTTTGCGGCGCGGTTACTGGTTTTTGCCGAAAACGCTGTTCGGCAAGCCGACCGCCGAGTCTTTTCTGAGATATTTTCCCGTTGCTATTCAAAGATTTTTTATCAAATCCGCGCTCCGGGTCGTTTTGGGAAAATACGAAGATTACGGTTTGCCGAAACCCGACCACAAAATTTTTGAAAAACATCCGACGCTCAACAGCGAACTGCTTCATTATCTAAAACACGGGCGAATAAAACCGCGCCCGGACGTTAAAAAGTTTGAAGGAAAAACCGTGCATTTTGTTGACGGCACGAGCGACGAATTCGACACGGTTGTTTGCGGAACCGGATTTTACGTCAGTTTTCCGTTTTTGCCCGAAGGTGTCGTCGAAATCAAAAACGGCAATCTGGCGATGGTTTACGCCGGATGCGTTCTGGAAAAACACAAAAATCTGTATATTTTAGGCACGACTCAGCCACGCTACGGTTTCGGTCCGCTGGTTACGCCATCGTCGGAGATGCTCGCTCAAATCGTTAAACTGCAGAACGAAATGGAATTGCCAATTGGTCTGGTAATGAAGCATTCCGGCGCGAAACTGCCCGATTCGCATTTAGTTGACCCGATTTCCGCGCTGCGGCAGATGAAAATCGCAAAATATACTTTGCCGTTGCTTTTGAAAAAGGAGAAAAAACTGCGGAGAAAATATGCCGGACAAGTAAATTCAAAGGAAAATGCAATGTTGCAACCGAATTCGGATATGCAGGTTTATTAATTATTTTACGCAAAAAAGCAGTTGCTTCACTATTTCGTATAAAAATCACGGAAAACGTAAAGTTTCGTAAAGGAATCAAATCAGTCGGAAGGCGATTTCACAGGTTAGTCCTGATATTTATTGAATATACGGATTTTGGCATCGAGATTGCTTGAAACAAAAGCGGCGCACTTTCCATCTTTCCCCGGCGCACGATATTTTGAGGAAAGAGGAATTTAATTAAAATGAAATTTTTAAAACAAATATTTTTAACGATAGCAATCGCAATCAGCTTTTCGATTGCGGCTTCGGCGCAGGACAAAGGTCAGAAGCCGCGTCCGCCGAAGGATCCGCCGGTCATAAATCCCGGCGACAAAAAACCTCCTAAGGAAAATCCGCCGAAAAACGAAGACCGCAACAAAGATAATCGAGGCAAAAAACCACAGATGTCCTTTAACGAAATAACAAACACAATCAGTATCGAATTTGTTTAAGCAAAAGTCAGCCATAATTTTTGCTTCCTGAATAAAAAGACGACTCCGTAAAAAAGAGTCGTCTTTTTATATTTCGGCAAGTCGGAACCGCATCGCTTCTTTTCTGATTTTGGTATTGATTTAGATTATTTTTCCGCCGGTTCACTCAACAATTTTTCCAAAGCTCCGAGTTCTACCGGCTTGACCAGATGATAACTAAAACCGGCTTCGCTCGAAAGTTGGCGGTCGTTTTCGGCTCCCCAGCCGGAAACTGCGATCAGCAGAATATCCGGGTTTTTTTCGCGGATGCGGCGGGCGGTTTCGTAGCCGCTAATTCCGGGCAAGCCGATGTCGAGCAGAGCGGCTTCCGGCTGAAATTCTTCGGCTGCCGCGAGTCCGGTTTCGCCGTCGAACGCGATGCGAACTTCGTGACCGTTTAATTTAATAGGACTTTCGCTTAACCAAAATCACAATGCCGGAATTGTTGGATTCTTTAGTTGTGATTTTAGAAACTCTGCAAATAATCTGTTCCTCACTTGATAGATTGTCGTTCTCAGTTCTTGGGCTTTAAC
>JALYQJ010000334.1 GCA_030855875.1 Acidobacteriota bacterium | reverse complement strand
CTGCTTCGCCAAACAACCTTCACAACTATTGACTCCATAATCTGTATTTCTCGGCTCTTGATAACTCACTTCTCAAAGAAATGTCTAATCAAAAGATTTTCTCTAACTTTTTACTGAGGCATTACCGTAAAATTAAAATATTTGTGGATTTTTATAAACGTAAAATGCTATATTTAACCGCTCCGGTTATTTTTGCCGGTTTTCCGCCCGTTAATAATTTCCAAAATCATTTACATCATTCCTTCTTTCCAAAGTTCCCGCATCTTTTTTATGAAGAACGAATCATTTCCAACTTTCACAAAAGTCTTGTTTATCGTCGGTGGAACTTTTTGCTCTATCTACGCGCTGTTAAATCTTCCAAGCCGCGCTTTAAGTTGGGATTTTCTTTTGATTTTATTGTTTACGGTTTTCATCGCTCCAAAGTTGAGTTTAGCTCTTCCGCGCTCAAAATTTATCGTTACCTTTTCTGATGCTGTAATTTTTCTTTCCTTTTTGATTTATGGCGGCGAAGCAGCGATTCTGCTGGCATCATTGGAGATGTTAGCCAATTGCATTTATGTCAATAATAAAGGCTATGCTTTCGGCTATTTAATGATTCCCACCAATATTTCAATTATTGCCATTTCAACTACAATTACGTATTTGGTCTGGTCTTCAACTTCCTTTTACAACGCCGAAATTTCGGCGCACACACCGCACTTAATTATTACCTTAGGAATTTTAGCAATTACGCAGTTTATATTTTCATCACTTTTGGCGGCTTTGTTTCATTCATTAAAAGACGGCAATAGTTTCTTTCAAACGTGGAAAAAGGATTGTTTTTCCAGTTCAATGTCGCAACTTGTCGGAGCGGGATTGGCGGGCATTATTTACAAACTGGTTAATTACGCCGATCCGCTGACGACCATTATCGCTTCCGCCGCTCTCGGCATCGCTTATTTAAACTACCGGCAGTCAATCGGTGAAATCAATTCTTCTATCGCCCAAGCCGAGCAAGCTGAACGTGACAAGAGGATTGAAGTCGAAAAATATGCCGACAAACTTTCGGATTCTTTGAAAAAAGAAGAAGGTGCTAATGCGGCTTTACGGAAAAGTCAGAAAGACCTTCAACATTCGGCTCTGCACGATTCGCTGACGAATCTTGCTAACCGCCAGCAGTTCAGCGAAATCATCCTCAAACTACTCGCCGAATTTAAAGCGAACCCGGAAACCACTTTTCACATTTTGTTTCTCGATATTCGCCGTTTTAAAGATATAAACGACAGTCTCGGACATACAATCGGCGACAAGGTTTTGATGATTGCGGCAAAGCGTTTTTTGCGAATGGTGCAGAAAACCGACACTGTGGCGCGGCTCGGCGGCGACGAATTCGCCATTATTCTCAGAAACATCTCGACTGTAACCAAAGCCTTAAAAGTTGCGCGTAGAATTCATCAAAGCATTTCGCAGCCGTTTTCTCTGAGCGGCAATCGTATTTTTATCAACGTCAATATCGGAATCGCTCCGTGCGATGTCGAATACAACACACCGGAAGATATTTTGCGTGACGCGGATATTGCGATGCATTACGCCAAAGAAAAAGGCACCGGCGCGGCGATTTTTACCAAAGAGCTTCGCACCCGTTTTCTCGAACGGGTTCAGCTTGAATCGGATTTGCGGGTCGCCATCGAACGCGACGAACTAGCAATGCACTATCAGCCGTTAATCTCTCTCAAAGACGGCTCGATTATGGGGTTTGAAGCGTTGCTTCGCTGGCATCACCGCGAACTCGGAATGATTCCGCCCGTCAAATTTATTCCGATTGCCGAAGAATCCGGCTTGATTATTCCGATTACGATTTGGATTTTACAGGAAACCTGTCGCCAGCTTGCCGTTTGGCAAAAAATCTCTCCGGCATATCGAAATTTGATTGTCAGCGTTAATATTTCGGGAAAACACCTGTCAAACGACGAATTAATTGATGATGTCGAGCAGGCTTTGGAATTAGCCGGTTTAACGCCGGAATCTCTCAAACTCGAAATTACGGAAAGCGTGGCGATGGAAAATGCCGAACACACGATTGATATATTGTCGAGATTAAAGCGCGCCGGCGTTCAGCTTTCGCTCGACGATTTCGGAACCGGCTATTCGAGTTTGAGTTATCTGCACCGTCTGCCGTTCGACACGCTCAAAATTGACCGTTCATTTGTTTATTCGGTCGGCGAAAACGGCGAAAACTCCGAGATTCTGCAAACTATTATTTCGCTCGCCAAAAATCTGAAAATGAAAATCATCGCCGAAGGCATCGAAACCGAAAGCCAACTCGCGCTGCTCCAGTTCTTGGGCTGCGATTATGGTCAAGGCTATCTTTTAGCCAGACCGCAGCCGCAGGAAGAAGCGACCCGAATGCTTTACCAAAAAACGCATTGGCTGCCGAATTACGAACCCCAAGATTTTGTAATCAGAAACGAAGATTCAGCGGACGAAAATCTGCCGGTTTTTTAAAAAAGTAATTTTTTCTAACGCAAAGGCGCAAAGACGCAAAGGTAAAATCAAAATAAACTTTGCGTCTTTGCGCCTTTGCGTTAGATGTTTTTACTTTTAGAGGTCTTGTTTTCTACATTTTTCGTGCATATCCACACTACGATTTTGTCATCTATCAAACGCGAACTATAATAATCAAAACAACCAGATAAAAAATTC
>JALYQJ010000295.1 GCA_030855875.1 Acidobacteriota bacterium | reverse complement strand
GGCGACACCGGGGCATATGGAGCAAAAAAGTGGTATTCGTTTCTGGACAAAGTATTGCCTTTTTTAAAAAGTTCGACGGATAATTACCGCGTTGACGACATCAGCCATCTGAAAGGCGTGTATGGCAAACCGGCTCCGCTCGGCGAATCGGCGCGGTCGAAACAGATTCGTCTGACTGCCGAACAAAAACTCCGTGAAGCGCAGGAAGAAGGCGAACGGCGATGGCAGGAATGGCTCAACTTAAACCCCGATGCCGACGACGCGGAAAAAAGCAAAGCGGAAATCCGTCTGCGTCTGCAAGGTCTGGCGGCAGCGCAGCTTCTGAAATTTGACTGGCGCGAACAGGGACTCGATGTCGGTGAAGTCGGCGCTCAGGGATGGGATTGCAACACTTGTTGGGTGTTTGCGACCGTTGACGCAATGCAAATCAACCGTCGGCTTGCCGCGATGCGTTCCGGGAACGGCGGTTTTGACGAAACGCTGCGTCCGAGTGTCCGCCAAACGGCAAGCTGTATGCTGCCGCCCAAAACCAAATTTGACTGCAAAAAGCAGGGCTGGCACGGCGACGTTTTTACGTTTATGGTTGACAGAGGCTTGCCGCTCGGCGGCTCGAAAAAATACAGCGAAGTAAAATTCGGCTGGGAATGCGACACCGATATTTTTGTCAAGGCTCTGACGTGGGATTACGTCGTTCCCTCGGCGACGCAGGTTACACCGACCGAAGATTTGAAACGCGCTCTCATCGTTCACGGTCCGGTTGTCTCCATCATCAACTTTGACGACTGCCTCGCGCTTTACGGCGGCGACGTTTTTAACGAAGAACAAAAAATAGCTCCGTGGCATTTTGTCTTAATTATCGGCTGGGACGACGCGAAAGGCGCGTGGCTGATAAAAAATTCGTGGGGCGAAGAATGGGGCGAAAAAGGTTTCGGCTGGATAAAATACAAAAGCAACCGAATCGGCGAAGCCAGCGCGTGGATTATGTCCGACCCGAAACAGGAAGAACTCATCGTCGAAAAACTTAAGCAAACGCAAAAGTGATTTTGCGGTAAAAATTATAACCGGAGCATTGCGACCGGAGCGCGAGCGTCCCCGCTTGCATTCCAGGCAATTTTGAAGATTATGCCGAAATCAACCAAAAATTTATTCTTTCTGACAATCCTTTTGCTCGGATTGTTTAATAATTCTACGGCGCAGAGCAACATTCTCTCTTCGCTCGATTTTGACCCGAAAATCAACGGATTCCGCTTTAAAAACTACCCGAACGTCGGCGACGGATGGAAGGATGATGTTGCGGCTGACGATTTAATCAGAATGTTTGGCGTAAAGGCGGTTTGCAAAAATAACAGCGCGAAAAACTGTGTGGTGGATGCCGCTGCCCGACAATGGATGGAGGAAAAACTCAAAGCGATGAATATCGGGCATTGCGAAGGAATCGCGGCGGTCAGTCTGCGGATGAATGCGAATTTGCCGTTTAAAAAACGCGCATCGCCCGCCAGTTTTCAAGCCGGAGCAAGATCGCCCTTCAATTTACAGCTCGACCAAACGCTCGAAAATTACATCGCTTACTATTGGATTACGCAAACTTTTAAGGAAGTAAAATCGAACACGGCAAAAACCGTCGCGGGCGAACTCGGTCCGGTTGACGTTGTAAAAACGCTCATCGCCGCGATGAAAGAAAAGAAGGATACTTATCTGATCAGAATATGGAAATACGGAAAGAACAAACCTTTTGAAGACGGGCATTCGATTACGCCGTTTGCGGTCGAAGATGCCGGAAACCAATATAAAATTCACGTCTATGACAATAATTTTCCGGGCGAAACCCGCTATCTTTTCGTCAACAAAAACGGCACGCAGCAATGGACTTATTCGGCAAAACCCGACCCGAAAGCGAAATCCGATTACATCGGCGACCGTGGCACGAAGACGCTTCAACTGACTGCAACGTCGTGGCGCGATAACCGTTGTTTTGACCCGCCGTTTGCCAAAGATGACGATGCAGCGACCGGCTGCGGCATCGAAACAGCGCGGCTCGACCGACCTTTTTTTACCAACGTATCGTTCCGGCAGACAGCCGACGAAGACGGCGAAGATGCCGAATTTTTTCTGACCGGCGAAGGCAATATGCTCATCACGGACGGCGACGGCAGACGCATCGGTTATGACCCGAACAACCGTTTTTACGACGAAGTTGCAGGCGGCGATTTCAATTTGTTAATCGGCGGTCTGGGCATAGATTTACCGCTTTATTATCTGCCCTACGAAGACACGGGAAATCCTTATAAGATAGTTTTTTCCGGCAAAAATCTGACTCAGGAAAGCGTTTTCGATTTTGTCTTTTCCGCGCCCGGTTTTACCGTCGGATTTGCCGGAATCCGCCTCGACCAGAAGGAAACGCTGACGGCGACCATCTCGCACGACGGCGAAGAAATCACCTTCGAGGCAAGCACGGACGGCGAAACGCCCGAAGTTTTCTACGCCTTCGACTCGGAAGACGATGCGGACGCGAGCTATATGACCGATATTGAAGGCGTTGAACTCGCCGCCGGAAAGCGTTTGATTTACGATTTCGATTTTGATGAAGGCAAACTCTTTTTCAGCGACGACGACGGCGGCGAAGATTTTTTCGATATTGAACTTATTCGCATCAACGCCGATGGCACGGAGCAGGTTTATCGGCAGGACAATCTCGACATCGGCAAAGCCGACCGCTACGAAATGGATTTCGGCGATTGGAAGGGCGGCGAAGATACGATGTGTTTCAAAGACGACGAAGACGGCGACGGTTTTGGCGACGAAGAATGTTCAGAACAGCCGAACGAGGACGACGGTGCTGACGAACAATAAAATTTGGTTTTCCTTTTAATCCGGGCGTTTTAAGTTGATAAAATTTATCCGAAAAGGCGCGGCAGACGTTTATTCAAATTTTTTGGAAGCAGAATTTCCATCGCATCGTCAACCGTGACGATTCCGGCGATGTCGCCTTCGTCGTCAATCACGGGCAAGGCGAGCAGATTGTATTCGGAAATCGTTTGGGCGGCTTCTAATGCTGAATCTGACGGATGGGCAAATTGAAACTGGTCGCGCATAACTCTTTCCAACGTAAAAGTCGGCTCGGCTAAAATCAGCGTTCTGAGCGTAATCAAACCGACGAGTTTCCACGAACTTTCTTCTTCGACGACATAAAGGTAATAAATCATATTCGGCGTTTCCGCCATTTCCCGCAGCCGCGCAATCGCACCGGCAACCGTCAGGTTTTTCGGGAAAGTGACGAATTCCGTCGTCATCAAACCGCCTGCCGTGTCGTGTTCAAATGACATTAATTCGGCAACGTCGGCTTTTTCATCGTCTTCCATCAAATCGAAAAGTTCCTGCGCCTTTCCTTCGTCCATCTCGCCGAGAACGTCAACCGCATCGTCGGGCGACATTTCTTCCAAAATGTCGGCGGCGCGTTCCTCGTCCATATCTTCCAAAATCCGCGCTTGGGCTTCGGTTGACATTTCTTCGAGCGTGTCGGCGGCGATTTCGTCATCGAGCGATTCGACGATTTCCGTGCGGTGAATCGGCGAAAGAGTTTCCGCTAATTGCGCGATTTCGACCGGATGCAGACGCGATAATTTATCTTTTGACGATTTCAACTGCACGGTCGCCGTCGCCGTATCGGTCGCCAAATATCCGACATCCGCCCAATCAATCACTTCGACGACACGCGAACTTCCAAAAAATCCCTGCGGCATCAGGCGGCGCACAAATCCCTGCAAACTCACGTCCGCTCCGCTGACGCGCCAGACTCCCGCAACTTTGATAATCTGCACGTCGTTGACGCGCACAACGCGCTTTCCGTCAACATCTATCAGTTGATTATCAAGCACGTCTTTATTGAGCAAAACTTCGCCCGTCCGCCGAGTAAAAGGACTCAAATCGAGAATAGTCGAGCGCATTTTCGCGCCGCCTTCGCTCAAATCCGAAAAATCGCGCTTCGGAATAAAAAACAAACGCCGGTTGTAACGGGCGACAATTCCGATAACCGGCGGATAATCTTCTTCGCCGTAACGCACGATAACGTCTTTAATCACCGCGATTTTATCGTTTCGCGCGTCGAAAATCGGGCGACCCAAAATTTGCGAGAGATAAAGCATAAACTAAAGATACCCGAACTCGGTCAAAGGTTGAAATGTAAAATATATCAAAGTCACGCTGAACGAAAATCGGCTTAAAATTCTTAAAGATATTATTAATTAAAAATTTGGAATTGTTCTATTTTTCTGGAAAATGTTGCTTTATCACATTTTTTATAAAGATAGCCGCCCGAACAAACGGTCGGTTTCAAAGAAAGTTCATACCTCTTAAACCAAAATCAAACAAATTGATTTCAACAAATTTATTAATGAAAAAATTCTATTTTATCGTTACCATTCTCTCGCTTTCGAGTGTTTTCGCCGCAGCCCAAAATCGCGCCAGAATTTTTGATAACTTCGATACGTCGAGAGGCGTTCAAGTGGTGCGAACACCGACCGCTAATCCGATTGTCAATAACAAATCCAAGCCGCTTGTCAAAAAAACCGTTCAGGCAAAAATGAGCGTTCAGGACGGTTTTTCATTAAAGGACAGAAGCAAAACTGCGAACCACTCAAAATTTACGATGGCGGCGGGTTCGGGTTTGAAGGGTTTTACGACCGGAAGCGCGGAATACGATTCTTACATCGTGGATTCATCAAAAAGATACGCTATTGACCCGCTTTTAATTTACGCGCAGATGCACCAGGAATCTTCCTTCAAATTGAAAGCCACTTCGCACAAAGGCGCGAGCGGATTGATGCAGTTGATGCCGGCAACGGCGCGGCGGTTTGGCGTAACGGAGATTTACAATCCCAGACAAAACATTGAAGCGGGCATAAAATATATGCGCTGGCTGCTCGACACATTTAACGGCGATGTCGTTTTAGCTTTGGCGGGTTATAATGCGGGCGAAGGCGCGGTGATGAAATACGGCTGGCAAATTCCGCCTTACCGCGAAACTCAGGAATATGTGCGACGCATTACCTCGCGCTACAATTCAATCTCCGACCCGATGTTTGCAAAAACAGTCCAAAAAGTGAGCAGCCAACAAGCGGCAAAATTGGAGGTAAAAGCATCCGCGCCGCTAACTACATTTGAACCGAACGCGCTGGCAATTAAGCTCTCCGACGGCAGAATGCGGCTCGTCAATCAATAATTTATAAAAGTTCTTTCCGTAGTTCCTTCCTTCTTTCACGGAAACTTTAAACGATTGGATAACTTCCAATCGTTTTTTTGTGTGAAACTGCCGAATCCTGTATCATTGCAAGTCAAGATTGAATATTTAGAATTTAAGATTCAGGATTTAAGATTTAGAATTTAGGATTTGAAAGAAAAATTTTTGAATTTTGAATCCGAAATCTTGAATCCGAAATCAATTTTATGTTTTGCCAAAACTGCGGCTCGAAAAATTCAGACGAAGCGATTTATTGTCAGAAGTGCGGCGAATTGCTCGAAGCCGAAGAGCAAACCCGCATCGCGCGAAAGACTCCGGCGGAAAATTTAGTAAAAGAAAATGAAGATGAAAAACGGATTTTTACGGTCAGTCCGACTTTGATGTTTGTCAAAATCGGATATGCGGCGGCAATTTTCGGCGCGATTTTGCTGGTTGCTCTGCTAAGTGTGCTTTATGAGTATTTAAAAATTCCGGCGTGGATTTCCGTTTTGTTCGGACTTTCGATGCTTTTGATTCCGGCGTTTTATCATTTCCGGCAAAAGCTCGTCCGCTATACTTTGACCGACTCGAAAATCGAAATTGACGAAGGTTTGATTTCGCGCACGACGCGCAACGTGCCGCTGCACACAATTCAAGACGTGACGGTTTCGGCAACCGTTACGCAGAGAATGCTCGGTTTCGGTAACTTGATAATCGAAAACGCCAACGAAAGCGACGGTAAAATCATTCTCAAAAACATCAATTCCCCCAAAAAATACGCCGACGTTCTACTCAAACAAATGCGCCGCGTGACATCGCTTCCTTCAAACAAATAAAAACCTGCGTTTATTTGTTTGAATCTGAAATCAATTCCTCGTAAATTTTCTCGGTTTCAACGATCATCTTTTCCAAACTATACTTTTCCTTTGCAATCTCTCTGGCATTTCGCCCCAAAGTCAGTCGTAAATCTTCGTTTCGCAACAATTCACTGATAGCTTCGGCAAGTTTGAACGGCTCAAAAACCGGGACGAGTTTGCCGGAATAATCGTCATCGAGGAGTTCCTTCGCGCCGTCGGTTTCCGAAGCGACAATTGCTTTTCCGCTAATCATCGCTTCCAAAATCGCCAATCCGAAACTCTCCGAATGCGAAGCCGAAACAAAAACGTCTAAAGCCGCCAGCAAAGACGCGCTTTCTTCAACCCAGTCGAGAAATAAAAAACGGTTTTCCAAACCGAAAACTTTGACCAGCCGTTTCAGTTCGCGCCGGAATTCCTTTTTGAAGGAATTATCTCTGCCGACGACGGCAAAATTTGCGTCAGGAAAATTTTTAGCCGTTTCCTGCGCCGCCAGAATAAAATCGCGCTGACCTTTTAAGATTTTCAATTCGCCGACTGTGCCGATTAACTGCGCGTCGAAAGGAATATTGTGCGTCGAACGAAATTCTTCGCGCAATTTTACATAATCGGCGTTCGCCCAATTTTCGGCGGCGATTCCGTTTGAAATCATCGCAATTTTTTCCTTCGGGAATATCTTCCGCAAATTTTCCTCGACGGCGTTTGAAACCGCGATTGCTTTTGACAAATTACCGAGCGCGAACTTTTGAAAAGGCTTCATCGGAAAAAGAACGTGCCGCGTCAGTATAAATTTCGCGTTTTTCGCAATCCGGCAAGCCAAACCCGCCGGAATATAATCGCGCCCCAAATGCGCGTGAACGATTTCGATTTTGTTTTCACCGACGTATTCGGCAATTTTCTGTGCGCTCAAAACCCCAAACGAATTTCTCAATGAAACGTGCAGAAAATTGTCCTTCGGCAAAAAATCAAATCGCTCCTGCCATTCATTAGTCGGTCGAAGCGCGACGAAAATTTCGTGTCCGCGCGTTGCCAATCCGCGACACAAATCAATCAAATGCCGCTCGCCGCCGCCAAATGTTTTTGCCGATGAAATTTGTAAAATTCGCACCGCTAAATGGTAAAGGTTTAACGGCGAACCGTAAACGCCGAAAATAAAAAAGGCGTGTTTCCATAAAAAGAAACACGCCGTGGAAGGTTTTTCCCCGTGAGGAAAAACTAAAAATTAAATCTAGCACCGAGCTGCATTTGGAAAACCTGGCTGCCCGGATTTAATCCGGCAAGATTAAGTTTGCCAAAATTCGCAGCAGTCGGATTTTGCTGGATTATCTGGGCAAAGTTGATGTTCGTTATTCCGTCGAGACCGCATCGTGCATTCGACACCGAACAATAACTGGTCGTCGCCGTACCGCTAAACTGCAAGTTTGACCGATTGAGAACATTGAAGAATTCAGCCGAAAACGACAACCGACGAGCTTCGCCGAATCGGAAACTTTTTTGAACGCGCAAATCAATATCGTATAAAGGGCGATTGGTAAAAAAGTTGCGTTTCAGTTCAACGCCCGGAACGAGTATTGGACGCTCGTTGCTGTTGCCGTCGCCGTTCAAATCAGTTCCGACACGGCTTTCAAACGGACGACCTGAACGAAGACGAATCGCACTTGCTACTTCAAAGCCATACGGCAGGAAGAAGACCGGATTGGCAACAAATTGATGCCGACGATCCAGGTTTGAATTGTAATATTCATTCTGCAAATCATACGGATTATCGTAAAGAACGCCGCCCGCATCGCGTTCGTTGTCATCGTCGGAAGTTGACCTAGAAAGCGTATAAAAAGCATTCACCCGTCCCCATTTTTGGACGGTATTCAATCGAAATGTCAAAGCACGATATAAAGAACGAGCCGACGAATCGCGTAGTTGAATCGAGCCGAGTTGCGGCAATGGGCGCAAAGAGCGATTGACCAAAACTCGACCCGAAACCGGATCAATTCCAGTCGATGCTGGTTGATTAATATCGCGGTTGCGTTGCAAATGAGCCGTATTAACCTGCGAATAATCC
>JALYQJ010000273.1 GCA_030855875.1 Acidobacteriota bacterium | reverse complement strand
CAAAACACGCGGGCGCGTCGCTTGCAGATTAAATCTCGCCAGACGAAACGCGCCGCACATCAGATACATAAACAGCAGAAAAATTCCGAGTCCGTGCGCCGGACTGTTTTCGCCGAACGTCGCCGCGATTGACCAACTGTAAATTAAAGCAATCGGCGCAATACCGAAAGTCAAAACGTCCGCCAGTGAATCAAACTGCACACCGATTTCCGTCGCGGTTCTCGTCATTCTGGCGACTCTGCCGTCGAGCGTGTCGAACAAAATCGCCAAACCGATGGCGACCGCCGCGTAATTAAAATACGATGCGGAGGCTTCCGGGTTGGTAAAAACCGACTGAAAACCGCGAATTGACCACAAAACAGCCAGAAAACCCATTCCGATATTCGCCGCCGTAAAAGCGGTTGGGATAAGATAGAGTCCTTTTTTTATGCCTCTGTGCGGCGGTTTAACTTCTTCGGTTTTTACGTCTGTTGCCATTGGTTTTATTTTATTACCGCAAATTTAGCTGACGGCGGGCTGTGCAGTTAGAAGGGAATTGCCGGAAATGTTTTCAGCCAAACTATATTCGACAAGTCTGCCGATAATCGTTTCGCCGCCGACGACTCTATCGCCGATTTCGACCATAATTTCGACGTTTTTCGGCATCAGTAAATCAGTGCGCGAACTGAATTTAATCAAACCGAACTTTTCTCCAAGTTCTAAATTATCGCCTTCTTTGCTCCAACAAACTATTCGGCGGGCGACGATTCCGGCGATTTGCGTGCAGACGATTGTCATTTTTTCGCCTTCGATGGTCAGCGAATTCCGTTCGTTGATTAAACTGGCGCGGTCGCTCGTCGCCGGATTTTTTTTGCCGCGAATGTATTCGATTTTCGTAATCCGTCCGGCAATCGGAGCGCGGTTGATATGCACGTCGAGCGGCGAAAGAAAAACGCTGACGACTTTCCCGTTTTCGTTTTCCTCGATGCGCGTCACGCGCCCGTCCGCCGCCGAAACGACAACGCCGTCTTCGCCCGGGATTGTCCGGCGCGGATCGCGGAAAAAATACGCCATAAAAACGGTGAGCAAAACAAACGCGAGCGCAGCGACCGGAAATAATATTCCGCCGAAGTAAAAATACAAAAGCGCGAAAATCGCGGCGATAAAAATTGTGCCGAAAACAAACGGAAAGCCTTCTTTGACCATAAAAAAAGATGTTGAATAAAATTATGCGAGACGTTATTTAAAACCGGTATTCAACATCTCGTATTCGCCATTAGTCTTACATCTTACTTTAAAAACGCCGTAATTGGAAAATGACAAAAAAAGCCCGCTGTCGGCAAACAGCGGGCAAAAGGAGGATGTATGAAAAAACTTTAACTTCTGATCGGATTATCTTTCGCGTAACTGTAAGCGCACCACGCGGCGAGAAGATGAACCGTCCAGCCTAAAAGTCCGGCTGAACCGATCCACGAAAAACCTGTCAAAACGAGCCAGATGATACCGACGATCACTCTGCCGTTATAAATTTGTCCGAGTCCGGGAATCAATAAACTTAATGTTCCTGCTATCCAAGGTTCACGCATTTTTTGTTAATTACCTCCGAAATGTTTATACGAGGCGAAAATCAGTTTGTTCCAAAATTTTTCGCCGACCTGTCGAGTTTTTTTATTTCGATGATTTTCCCGCGAAAGATTCGCAGAGCCTTTTTAACCATCGGATGATTATGCGCGTAAATGAGCAGTTCTTCCTGCGTCGGATTTTCCGGCAGAACGGGAATTTCGCCGGATTCTTCTTCTGACTCGAAATCGGGAATTGTGAAAGTCGGTTTTTCTTTTGCCGGAGCAGTTGCCGCCGAACTGCCGCTGCCATTTGCCGGAAGCGTCGGAGATTTAACGATTTCAAACAACGGTTCGGCAATTTTCGAGGCGTTTCTTATCGGAAGTAAATCGTCGCCTTCGCGCGTCATCTTCGCTTCAAAAGCCGCGTCGAGCCAGTTGTCATCGATATGTTCGAGGTCTTCGGCAGAAATCTGCGGCATTTTAAAGGCGATGCTGTCGAGAAATACGTCCGAGATTAAACCGGATTTTTGCTTTTCGTCGGCGAGTTCAGGTT
>JALYQJ010000272.1 GCA_030855875.1 Acidobacteriota bacterium | reverse complement strand
TATCGTTTCAAACGGCGGAATAAATCTGGTTGACAACGCGCAGTTAGCCGTTAATATCGTCGCTTCCGGCGGCGGCGCAATCGCTTTTGACGAATATCACCAAGGTTACGGCACGAATAATAATCGTTTGTTTCAGTATTTTGCGGGAACGCCGGTCGTCGCCATTTTTCTCCAAATCTGTCTGCTCGCCGGTTTGATTTTAATTTCGCAAAGCCGCCGTTTTGCCCGCGCTTTGCCGGAAGACGAGCCGAATCGTCTTTCCAAACTCGAATACGTTGCGGCGATGGCGGAACTTCAGCGGCGCACAAAAGCGTTCGATCTGGCGATTGAAAATATTTATACGGAGTTTCGCCGACGCGCCGCAAAACTCGTCGGCGCAGACGTTTACACAACTCCGCGCGGCAAAATGGCAAAGCTGATCGCCGAGCGCGGAAAATTAAACGAATTAGAAATCGCCGAACTGATGCGTAAATGCGAAGATATTATGCACGGCGAACCGACCGGCAAAAAGGAAGTTTTGCAAATTGCCGTTCGTCTGCGCGAGATCGAGGAAAAGCTCGGATTAAAACGTGCGAAACCACAGTAAGTAAAAATTGATTGTTCGGTCGGAACAGTCGAAACAGTCGGAGCGCGGACATCCCTGTCCGCAATATCGCGCCAGCGATGAAAAGACGTTCGATTTATTCGACATTGAATCTAATCGAGGCTTTTATTCGCGCTTTCGCGCTCAATGCGGACAGGGATGTCCGCGCTCCCAGTTAAAGAAAAATGCCGCTTTCGTCTTTAATTATATTGATTATTTTGTTTTTTGTGACGAGCGCGGTCGGAGTCGTCACGGGCAGCAACTCGCTCATCACCGTTCCCGTGATGTTTCAGTTCGGCATCGAGCCGAAGACTGCTGTGGCGACGAATATGTTCGGTTTGACTTTTATGTCAATCGGCGCGACGATTCCGTTTTTGCGGCAGGGCGCGATTGATAAAAAACGGATTTCGCCGCTGATTATTTTAACTTTGATCAGTTCGGCTCTCGGCGCGTTATTAGTCGGTTTTATTTCGAGCAAAACGATCCCGATTATCGTTTCCGTTTCGATGATCGTCGTCACGATTTTTACGTTCGTCAAACCGGACGCGGGCGTTGCGAAGTCGGAAAATTTGTCGGCAAACTCGCTCGTTATCGCCTACGTTTTGACATTTCTGCTCGGAATCTACGGGGGACTTTACAGCGGCGGCTACGTCACGATGCTGACGGCGGCTTTCGTCGCGTTTTTCGGAATGACTTTTTCGGAAGCCGTCGCTTCGACCAAATTAATCAACGTCTTTTCGTCGCTCGTCGCCACGATTATTTTTATGTGGCAAGGTTTGGTAGATTATAAATTAGGTTTGATTTTAGCCGTCGTGATGTTCGTCGGCGCATACATCGGAGCGCACGTCGTCACGAAGTTAAGCGACGTTTGGCTGAAAAGAATTTTTATCGCCGTCGTTTTAATCTTAGCGGTGAAAACTATTTTTGATTTTTTATAAAAGTAAAAGTTTTAGAAATAAAAGAGATAATGTTTACGGGAATAATCGAAGAAACAGGCAGCGTAATAAGTTTGGAAAAATACGCGAGCGGCGCGAAACTGAAAATTTCGGCGAAGATAGTGACGCAAAACACAATCGAAGGCGATTCGATTGCGGTCAACGGCGTTTGTTTGACGGCGATAAATATCAAGCCCGACGGTTTTTCGGCGGACGTTTCAGGTGAAACACTAAACAAATCTACTTTGGGACAACTAAAAATCGGCTCGGTCGTCAATCTCGAACGCGCCGTTACGCCTTCGACCCGTTTGGGCGGACATATTGTGCAGGGTCACGTTGACGCGCGCGGACGTTTCGTTTCGGCGACGCAAAACGGTCAATTCTGGACGGTTCGCATCGGATTTCCGAAGGAGATGGCGAAGTATTTGATTTACAAAGGTTCGATTGCCGTCGAAGGCGTTTCGCTGACGATTGCCGATTTGCAGACGGATTATTTTGAAATCGCCGTTATTCCGAAAACGTGGGAATTGACGAATTTTTCCCGCTTAAAAACCGGCGATGCCGTTAATCTCGAAGCCGACATCATCGGCAAATACGTCGAACGCATAATGCTTTACGGCAAAGCAGGCGAAAAAACCGAAGGTATTACGATGGAAAGTTTACGAAAAGCCGGTTTTGTTTGAATCTCAAAACATATCTTAACCTTAACTAAGCCGTGCGAAAATCAGGAATTTATTCACCAATTTTAATAGAAAAAGGCGTTTCGCTATGAAACGCCTTTTTCTATCATAGACAAAACTTGCAGCATCCTGAGTTATTTTGCGCCGCCCGAAAGTTTTCCGATGAGCGTAAATAACGGAAGATACATCGAGATCACGATTGAGCCGATGGTCACGCCTAAAAAGGCGATCAAAACGGGTTCGATCAATGCCAGCAAATCGGCGATTGCCGTATCTACTTCGTCTTCATAAAAATCGGCGATTTTGCCGAGCATCGCGTCCATCGCGCCGGTTTGTTCGCCGACTCCGACCATCTGACTGACCATATGCGGGAAAACGTCGGTTTCCTTTAGCGGGTCAACAAAATTTTCGCCGCGTTCGACTCCGGCGCGGACTTTCAAAATCGCGTCTTCGATGATGACGTTGCCGGCTGTTTTAGCCGTAATTTCCAGCGATTGCAGAATCGGAACGCCGGATGAAAGCAGCGGCGAGAGAATTCGGGCAAAACGTGCGACTCCGATTTTTCGCAGAATACTTCCGAAAATCGGCAGCTTTAATAGTAATTTATCAATCTGCCAGCGTCCGTTCGGTGTTTTGTAATAATAGCTGACACCGACTGCCGTTCCGATGATCGCAACCAGCAGTGACAATCCGCCCCAACCGGCGAGAAATCCGCTGATTGACATTACGATGCGCGTCGGCAGCGGCAGAGCTTCGCCCGGACCCAAAAGTCCGAGAAAGATTTGTTCAAACTGCGGGATAACGACGACCATAATGACCGCGACGGCGGCGATGGCGACGAAAACGACGGCTGCCGGATAAATCGAGGCGGAAACGATGCTGCGTTTGAGCTTGACGACTTTTTCGATCAAAGTGGCGAGCCGCTGCAAAATTATATCCAGAACGCCGCCCGTTTCTCCGGCTTCGACCATATGCGTATAAAGATTGTCGAAAACCTTCGGATGTTTCTGCATCGCCGAATGCAGCGTCGCGCCTTCTTCGACGTTTTGCCGAACCTGATGCAAAACTTCCTTAAAGAAAGCGTTTTGCTGCTGCTCGGCTAAAATTTCGATACACTGGACGAGCGGCAAACCGGCATCAATCATCACGGAAAATTGTCGTGTAAAAATGGCTAGTTCTTTGGCTTTGACTTTTTTGTTGAGTCCCAACTTCGGAATGGCGATTTCGCGTCCTTTTTCCGAGGCTTGCGTCATTACGACCTGCTCGCGGCGCAAAAGTGCGCGAAGTTCGTCATGGCTGGCGGCATCTCTTTCGCCGGAAACCAATTCGTTCAAACGATTTCGACCTTTATATACAAATGTAGGCATTTCTTTTTATTTAGCTCCTGATAATTAAATAATTTCAGATTTCAGATTCCAGATTCCAGAATTTGCGGATTTTAATTTGGAATTTTCGATTTGGAATTTGGAACCTTTAGCGAACTGGCGGGCGTTGTCCGATGGCGCGACCCTGTAGATACGGACTTGGCTGACCGTTTGGCGGTGCGCCCGGTTTTGCCTGTCCGCCGTAAGATTGATTAAGCCCCGAACCGCGTTCGATTAAATCCTTTAGTTCGTCGGCGTTTGAAGAACGCTGCATCGCGGTTTCGAGCGTGATTTGGCGTTTATGATGAAGCGTGGCGAGAGCCTGATTAAACGTCTGCATTCCGAATTTGTCCTGTCCGGTCTGCATCATCGAATAAATTTGGTGAATCTTATCTTCACGAATCAAGTTGCGAATAGCAGCATTCGGCATCAGAATTTCGAGTGCCATCACGCGCCCGTCACCGCCCGCCTTTGGCAGCAAAGATTGGCAGAGGATTCCTTCGAGAACGAGCGAGAGTTGTGTGCGAACCTGCGATTGCTGTCCTGCGGGAAAAACGTCAATAATACGGTTAATCGTCGAATACGCCGAATTGGTGTGGAGCGTAGCGAAAGTTAAATGTCCGGTTTCGGCGATTCGCAGAGCCATTTCAATCGTTTCCAGATCGCGCATTTCGCCGACCAGCACAACGTCGGGGTCTTGCCGCAGCGCACTGCGAAGCGCGGGCGCGAAACCGTGCGTGTCGGCGGCGACTTCGCGCTGATTGACGATGCAGTTTTTGTGATTATGGAGAAATTCTATCGGGTCTTCGATAGTTAAAATGTGTTCGTGGCGTTCGACGTTGATTTTATCAACCATCGCGGCGAGCGTCGTTGATTTTCCCGATCCGGTCGGACCCGTTACAAGAACCAAACCGCGCGGCTTTTTGCATAAATCCGAAACGACCTTCGGCAAACTCAACGCTTCAAACGATTTGATTTCGTAAGGAATCGCGCGAAAAACTGCTCCGACCGCACCTTTTTGATTAAAAAGATTGGCGCGAAAACGCGACATTCCCTTTAATCCGAACGAAAAATCGAGTTCCAGATTTTCCTCGAAACGGTGTTTTTGCGCGTCGGTCAAAACCGAATAAGCGAGCCGCTTGGTTTCACCCGGCGTAAACGGCGCGTAACCGTCTATCGCCGATAAATGTCCGTGAACGCGAACCTGCGGCGGCGAATTGGTCGTCAGATGCAAATCCGAACCGCCCATATTCGTCATTTTCTGCAAAAGTTCGGGAAGCGTGATTTGCATCTCCGCATTAGCTTGTTGATCGAAACTCATAATTTTTTAGTGGAGAGTAAAGAGTGGAGAGTGGAGAGTAAAAAGTGGAGAGTAAAAAGTGGAGAGTAAAAAGATGATTTCTCTTAACTTCTTACTCTCCACTCTCCACTCTTTACTCTCTACTTATTTCAGTCCTGCCTGTTGAACGGGCGGCGTTGATCTGCGTTGGAGTGAATTGATGACCTTTTCGGATTCTTCCGCCAGACGTTCGGCAGAATCGGTCTGCGAATTAGTCGCTACGCTGTAGATGCGTCCGTCGGCTTCGGTAAAGTAAAACATTCGTGAATTGATTGCGCCGCCTTCCTGCGACTGCGCGACGACGACGTAAACTTTATTGCCGCCGACTTCTTTTTGATAGTCATTGACAACCCAGCCGTTTTCACGAACCATTTGATCAATTACCGTGCGCCGTAGCGAAGATGTTGAAACGCCGCCGATTGTTTTGTTTTTTCCCGCATCGCTGCTGACCGACGGACCGACGACTGAAATTGCCGCCGAACCGATTTTTCCGCCGCGCGAATCGTCAACCTGAAACTGGATTTCGCTCGTCGAATTCTGCCCGCGTTTCCATCCTTTCGGCGCGGCTTCGCCGGTCGGCAGAACCGCCGGAGATTTGTCTTCGACCGTTTTCGGTTTTGTCACCCGTGCTTGTTTCGAGCTTTCTGTCTGCGCCGTCTTTCTCACGCCTTTTCTCGCTTTCGCCAGTCGTATCTGACGCAGACGCAAAGCGCGTTTGCGGGCGGCGACAGTTTTTTTACGTCGTTCCTGTGCGCGGTATAATTGCCACCATTTTTTGGAATACTTTTTGACATTCCATTTTCTTTTCTTAGATTTTCGATGTTTGCGCGGACCGGCTTCCGCGTATTCGGTCGCCAGCGGGACGATTGTCCCGATTCCGATCAACAAAGCCACAGATAAAACAATCGCTCTTATTATCATAAATTCCTCCAAAATCCCTACAGAACAGTTTCCTTGACGACTTCTTCAATCGTCGTCGTTCCTTCGCGCAGCTTATAAAGTCCCGACTGCCGCAGCGTAATCATTCCGAGTTCCATCGCGCGCTTTCGCAGTTCGATTGCGCTCGCGCCGATAATAATCAGCTCGCGCAGTTCGTCGGTGATTTCCATTACTTCGTAAAGCCCGACTCTGCCTTTGTAGCCGGTTCCGTTACAGGTCGGACAGCCTCTGCCTTTATACGATTTGATCGTCGGTGCTTCTTCGGGCGAAAATCCGATTTCGATATACGCTTCGACCGGAAGTTTGACTTCTTCTTTACAGTCTTTGCAGACGCGGCGAATCAGTCTTTGCGCCTGAATAATATTGACTGAAGTGGCGACTAAGAAAGGCTCGATGCCCATATTGACCATACGAGAAATCGTCGAAGGCGCGTCGTTCGTATGCAGCGTTGATAAAACCAGATGTCCGGTAAGCGCGGCTTTGATGGCGATTTCCGCCGTTTCAAAGTCGCGGATTTCGCCGACGAGAACGATATTCGGGTCCTGCCGCAGAAATGAACGAAGCGCGGTGGCGAAATTCAAGCCGATTTGTTCCTTCATCTGCACCTGATTGATGCCGGGCAGATTGAATTCAACCGGGTCTTCCGCCGTCATAATATTCGTTTCCGACGTATTTAACGCCTGAAGCGCGGAATAAAGCGTGTTGGTTTTTCCCGATCCGGTCGGACCCGTGACGAGAACCATTCCGTAAGGTTTCGAGATGTTGCGCTTGAATATTTCCAGACTCTTTTCTTCAAAACCGAGTTTGGTCATATCGAGCATCAGTTTGTCTTTGTCTAAAAGACGAAGCACGACTTTTTCGCCGAACAGCGTCGGCAGAGTCGAAACGCGGAAGTCTAACTCGCGCGAACGATTATCAATTTTTACTCTGATCTTGATGCGTCCGTCCTGCGGCAGGCGTTTCTCGGAAATATCGAGCTTCGCCATAATTTTCAGGCGCGAAATAAGCGGATCGCGCAGCTTCATCGGCGGGTGCATCACGTCGTATAAAACGCCGTCAATGCGAAAACGTATGCGAAAATCTTTTTCATACGGCTCGACGTGGATGTCGGACGCGCCGCGCCGCAAACTATCAACCAGAAGAACATTGACGAGCCGCACGACCGGCGCGTCTTCACTAGCGCGGGCAAGTTCCGCCAGGTCAATTTCCTCATTATCGTTAACTACCTCAAGCTCGCCGGCTTCCGGGTCGGCAAATTTGAAATGATCGAGCGAAACTTCCAAATCCGAATCAACCAGTCTCTCTTCGGTTTTCGCGCCGTTTGAGCCATTTGAACCGTTGCCGTTTTTTGCGCCGACGCGCTCATATTGCGCCGCTTCAGCCAAATCGAAAACGGCAACCTGTTTGGACAAAGCGTAATATTTTCCGACGGCGGATTGTATCGAAGTTTCCGAAGCGATGACGGGTTCGACATTAAGTCCGGTCATAAACTTAATGTCGTCCATCGCAAAAACATTCGTCGGGTCAGCCATCGCCAACGTCAAGGTCGCGCCGACTTTTGAAATCGGCAGAACCGTGTATTTCAAAGCCACTTCCTGAGAAATCAGTTTGATGGTCGCTTCTTCGATCTGGAAAAGTTCGAGGTTGATTGACGGAACGCCGTATTGACGTGACAAAACAGCGGTTATCACGTCATCGGAAACGATTCCGAGCTTTACCAGATTTGAGCCTAAACGCCCGCCGCTGCCGCGTTGGTATTCCAGAGCTTCGCGCAGTTGTTGGGCGGTAATCAGATTTTCACGGACAAGAATTTCCCCAAGTTTTGCTGACATTTGTTTATGGACGAGTTCCTTATTTCGTTTTTATTTAATTAAGGAATGATTTTTTGAAGTGTCGGCTAAAAGACTTTTAACCGTTAGAGAGAAAACCGCCAAGCAATGATAAACATCGTTGACTGATTAATAGTAATTGTTAAAACCAAATGTGTCAAGAAATCTTTTTTGAAAATTGTAATGCCTCAGTAAAAAGTTAGAGAAAATCTTTTGATTAGACATTTCTTTGAGAAGTGAGTTATCAAGAGCCGAGAAATACAGATTATGGAGTCAATAGTTGTGAAGGTTGTTTGGCGAAGCAG
>JALYQJ010000325.1 GCA_030855875.1 Acidobacteriota bacterium | reverse complement strand
CGGTTGCGCCGAGTCGGGAAGAAGCTAAAACCAAAATTTTAGAAGCACCGACGACGGCAAACGTTACTACATCCGAAAGCGGAAATATGCACACGGCTTCGAGTGCCGAATATGTCGTCGGTGAAATCAAAAATCATAAACTCGGTTTCGCGGTCGGTTCGATAGTTTTACTGGCGATACTCGGATTCGGCTACTGGTTTTTAGCAAAATCGCCCGACAACTCGAACACATCGTTAAATGTTCCTGCTGCCGCCCCCGCGCCGAAATCCAAATCAAAACTTTACTGGCAAATGACGGAAACCGTGCAGTTGGCTTTTATTCTGGAACGAGCGCGGCACATTCAAACGCTGATTGGCGACGAACCGACGGAATTTAATGAGGAAGAATTGCGTGCGATTAAAGTCGAGATTGACGATTATGTCGAAGAGAAAGATAGTTTGTCGCAGAAACCGTTTGAAGAAGGCTTGCGCGTCATTTACGGTCGCGCCAGTCAGTATGCGCCGCTTGTCATTCGGGCTTATGAAGCGCGGCGAGTCCCGCCCGCTTTAGGAATTTATCAAGCGATGATTGAATCCGAATATCACGATTGTTTAATTTCCGAAACGGGACCTGTTGGACTGTTTCAGTTTTCGCGGAAAACGGCAGCAAAGTATGGCTTGAAGCCAAAAGATTATTGTGATGTGGAAAAACAATCGGACGCGGCGGCGCGTTATATGTCGGATTTGAGCAGTGATTTCGGCGACGGAAAATCAAGCGCAACGCTAGGACTGCTCGGCTTTATGATTGGCGAAGACAAACCACGCGAGTATTTGCGGCAGTTGCGCGGACGCGGTGTTACGGAAAGGAGTTTTTGGGCGATTTTCCGCTATCAACAAAATTTGCAGCCGCCTTTATCAAGCGATGGAAAACTATATGTGCCGCGCTTCTTTGCCGTCGCCATCATTGGCGAAACACCTGAAGTTTTTGAACTTTTTACGCTGCCGCTCTCAACTTTGCGTGAGATAGGCAAATAAATATTGGTCGGAATTCAGATGCGAAACGAAGGATGAACCGCGAAGATTACCAGCGAGTCAAAGAAATTTTTCAAGCGGCTCTCGACGTTGCGCCGGAGAGCCGCGCCGCGTATTTGGATAAAGTCTGCGGCGCAGATGAAATTTTGCGCCGTGAAGTCGAACGCTTGCTCGAAGCGTTTGACAGCCAATTTCTTGAGCGACCGGCGGTTGCTCAAGTTGCGGAAATCGTCGTTAAAGAAAAGCTGGAAAACGAACCGACGGAGATTGGCTACGCCGATGAAACTTCGGAAACCGAAGAAGACGAATTGCCGCCCGCGCCTAACGAAAACGCGCTGCGCCCAAGCCGTCTGCGGTTCGTGATCGTCTGTTTGTTGTTCGCCGTATTGTTTATTTTCGTCGGAATAAACATCTCTCAATCATTTTTGATTCAGTCTTCCCCGCCGTTTGATTATGCGCTGCAAGGCGGCGGGATTGTTATTACGAATGTCAGACAAGGTTTTGAAGAGGCGTTTGAAGCCGAAAAAGCCGATGAACGAAGCGATTTGTTTGCCGTCGGCGTGATGATTTACGAATGTCTACACGGTGAAAAACCTTTTACCGGCAAAACTTACCAAGAATTGATTCGGTCAATGAGTCGTAGAATCGTTTTCGATTCGGCTTTCGCTAAACTTTTCCGGAGCGGTTTGGCGCAGAAATCGGAAAACCGTTTTGCAACGGCAAGCGAAATAAAAAAAAGCCTGACCGATCAAAATCCTGCCTAATTATCAAAATTATATTTACACAGTTGCTCCGGCGTGATTTTTCGCCTATTTGAAAGTTTGTGTGTTTAATACCAGAGTGCGATTACCTTTTATTAAATTCGCGCCTTTGGTGACGGTGACATTGTTGGCGGAAAGTGTCGTTCCGGTCGAGCGTTGAAATTCGGAAATCGCTTTGTTTAGATCGGTTTGCGCTTGAAGTTCGCGCCCGCGGGCAGCGAGCAACTCGGTTTGTCGCTGCAAGACGAGATAAAAAGTTGTCGTTCCGGCGCGAAACTGCCTTTGTTCGCTGGCGAAAAGCTGTTCGGCGGAAGTGCGGGCGGAAAGCGCGGAAGCCAGACGCGCTTCGGCTGAACGAAGCGATTGTAGAGAATTTCGCACCTGCGCTTCGATGATTTGTTCCTGCTGCGCTCTTTGATTGACGATTTGCGATTGTTCCGCCAGCGCGGTTCCGAGATTCGCTGCGGCGACGCGGTTTCCCCACGGCAGCGAAATTCTTACGCCGAGCCGATACGTCGGAAACCTCTGCGCGAATAAACCGCCGAGCGAATTGAAGAAACCGCCGACCAGAGTGTCGGGCGGCGCACTAACGGTAGTCGTCGGCTCGATAACGAGCGGCGGCAGATTTTGTCCGGCGGAAATTTGGTTAATCCGCGCCAGCAAATCCGGGTTGATTGTGTTGCTCGTGCGCGAAATTTCGTTTGCCGTTCCCGCGAGTCCGTTTGAAGTGTAATTGCCGACCAAATCAATCTGCGGTTTGGTCTGGTCGCGGAAAAAGCGTTCATTAATTTTGTTAATTTCGGCGTTTGTTTGAAGCTGCGTTATTTCGGGACGATTAAGCAGCGCGTCGCCGATGGCAACATCCAGAGCAACGCGCGGCGGTTCGAGATTAATTTCGGAAATTGGCGTAATCGGGCGCGACCAGATAGCCGATGATCGTTCGGGCAGCATCAAAGTTTTCAGATTGTTTTCCGCTCTGGTTACGTCTTCCTGCGCCGTGTAAACGCTCTGTTCAAACGTCGTGATTTGCGTCGTCGCGGCAATCACGTCAATCGGCGCGAGAACGCCGCGACCGACCAATCTTTGATTGCTTTCAAGCTGAACGCGAGCCTGTTTGACGGCATCAATCTGCACCTGCAAATTTCTCAGCGCGAAAACCAAATCCCAATACGCCTGCTCGACCTGCGCGATCACTTCGATAGCGCGTTGGCGAAACTGCGCGTCGGTCAAGCTCAGATTTTTCTTGGCGATTTCTATTTGTCGCCGGTTGTTGTCAAATCGAAGTCCTCGCCAGAGCGGTTGCGTATAAGTCAAGTTTAACTGGCTCGGAAATTGCGGATTAAGCAAAGAATTCTGATTATTGGTCGTCGTTCGCGCCGAAGTAAAATCCGCGCTGTATAAACCGCCCGCAAACGGTGAAAAACCGCTCGCCCCGACATTCGTTCGGAAATCGCTCTGCGTCACTTTGCCGCTCGACCCCGCGCCGCCGATAGTCGAAGCCGTCGGCGTGGTGCGGCTTTCATAATAGCTTTCACCAATTAAAAGCGGATCGTAAATGCCGAGTGCGCCGCGTAATCTGAATTCGGCAATTTGCACCGCGATTTTTGAAGAATCAATATCGTTATTGTCCTGCAGAGCCATTACGATAGCTTCTTCGAGGGTGAGCGAAAGCTGATTCATAATATCAACGCCGACGCGCTCGGCTGACGGCAGCGGTCGAATCGGAGCCTCAAAATTAGGCGCGACCGGCGGCGGATCGTCCGGCAAAACTGCCGGTGCAACGCCGCCCGAACCGCCGACCGTCTGCGTCGGCGTTTGCTGAATGACGGTGTTCGGATTCGAGATTTGTCCGCTCGGTGTTGTTCCGGGCGGCGTGGTCGGCGTTGTTTGCGTTGGTTGATTCGGCTGCTGCTGCGTCGGAATCGTCGGTTGTGTCGGGCGCGGCTGAGTGACCGGCGGCGGAGTTTCCGTCGGCGGTCGAACAGGCGGAGTCGCCGGCGGCGTTTGCCCCGCCGCCGCGAAAGCCGTGAGAAGAATTAAAAAATATATTGAAACTGCTCTTCTTGTCATAACACTAATTTTTTTACCGGGAGCGCGAACATCCTGTCCGCAATGAGCGCAAAGCGCGAATCAAAGTTTCAATTTATTCAACATTGAATATAATCGAAACTTTTTCATCGCTGACGCGATATTGCGGACAGGATGTCCGCGCTCCCAAAATTATTTACCCGGTTCGGCGTAATTTTCATCGCCGCCTATTTTTGTTTCTTTAATACTATCTTTTTTGCGCTTTCTGAACGCTCCGGCAAATCGCTCGTAAACGGGACGCAGATTATTTGCCGTGAAACGATTGTAACGGTCGGCAGCTCTGCGCC